>JAGCAM010000051.1 GCA_017652705.1 Kiritimatiellia bacterium
CCCCGCCCCGCCGCCGGCCGCGACCGCGGAGGCGACGCACACCAGGGGGCGGATGCGTTTGCCGCCGGTTCCGACCGCATAGCGCATCGCCTCGCTGAGCGCCGCTGGGCGGGCCTCCGCCGCCGGCAGTACTTCGTCGAGAGTACGTTCGATCAGATTCAGATATTCGTCTTTCATTTCGGAAGGTTCCGTTTCAACGCCGCTTCGCCCCGTCTTTTCAAAAAATGCGCACCTTCCGGCCGTCGATTTTATAGTTGCCGCGGGCGATGACGTTCAGGGCCTCGGGAAAGGCGATGTGCTCCTGCACCTGAATGCGGGCGTGGAGGGTTTCGGGGGTGTCGTTTTCGAGCACCGGCACCGCCTTCTGGACGATGATGGGGCCGGAGTCGGTGCCGGCGTCGACGAAGTGGACGGTCACGCCAGCGACTTTGCAGCCGTAATCGAGCGCCTGCGTCCAGCTGTGCACACCGGGGAAGGCTGGCAGCAGCGCAGGGTGGATGTTGAGCACGCGCATCGGAAACGCCGCGAGAAGCCCTGCCTTGACGATGCGCATGAAGCCGGCGAGGACGACAGTGTCGACACCGGCGCCTTTGAGCAGTTCGATGCATCGGTCTTCGGCGGGACCTTCGAGTTTTGTCTTCCACGGCGCGCAGTCGAGATGCTGCGAGGGAATGCCGTGCTTTCTGCCGCGGTCGAGAATCTTCGCGTCCGGGACGTCCGAGAGCACGAGTTTGATTTCCGCGTCGAGCGTACCCGCCGCGATTGCGTCGACGATCGACTGCATGTTCGAGCCCGCGCCCGAACCCAGCACTCCGAGATGTAGTTTGGCCATTTAACTCCTGAATCCATGTTTATCCACCATGATAGTATACACGAAAACGGGTTCCCTTGGCAACTTGACCGATTTTAAACAAAATAATATACTTAAGGGCCAAAGCGTCAAAGAGGAGTTGGAACATGGAGGATCTTCAAGGTCTTTTGGAAAAAATAAACCGCGAAGGCGTTGAAAAAGCCGACGCGGAGGCGAAGAAAATCGTGGGCGAAGCCACCGCCAAGGCGGCGGGCATTGTCAAAGCTGCGCGCGAAGAGGCGGCGAAGGCGAAGGCCGACGCAGAAGGCGCGGCGGCGGCGTACGCCGAGCGGGCGAAGGAGACGTTGCGTCAGGCCGCCCGCGACGTCGTGCTTGAAGTGGAGAATTCGGTGACCTCCGTTTTCAACCGGATGCTCGCGGAGAACGTGGACAAGGCTCTCGCCGACGAGTCAGCTGCGGTCGGGCTGGTTAAAGAGGCGATACGCTCTCTGACCGGGCCCGGCGAGATCGTCTGCGGGGCGAAACTCGCCGCGGCGCTGAAATCGCAGATCGCCGCGGAGGGCGGATTCACGGTCGTGACAGACGATTCGACGGGGTCCGGCTTCAAGGTTCGGGTAAGCGGCGGACGGGTGGAGCACGAATTCACCGGCGCGGCGATCACCGCCGAAATGGCGCGGCGGCTGCGGCCCGATCTCGCGGAACTTCTCAAGTGACCCTGCGCGGGCGGGCGAGATGCCGATAGACTACATAGTCGCGAGCCTGCCGGTGCTGACGTTCGGGCAGCCGGCGCCGATTGACTGGGCGCGCTTTCTTGAAATCACGTACGGCGCGGGCGCGGCCTTGCCACCGGCGTGGGACGATCTCGAGACGCAGCTGCGCAACGCGGCGGCGGAGGCGCGCGGCGGAGGCAGGTTCAAACGGCCGGCGAAGGGGTGCGCGCTCTACTGGCAGGGCCGGGTGACGGAATGCTTCCTCGAAAAAGACGTGGCAAAGCGCGACGAAATGCTGGACAAAGTGCTGTGGGACGCCGCCGGAGAACTAACCCCGCCCGGCAACCCGCTCGGCCGCGGCGCGATCGCCACCTACGCGGTGCGGCTTAAAATCGCGATTAAAAGGGGCATGATTTCAAAAGACGCCGGCGGCGCGGTTTTCAAGCGCATCGCCGCGGGCGCCGCGACCGGCCCGGGCGGCGGGGCGCAAGGCTGACGGGAAAGGAAATTTTATGGCAACGACAGGTAAAATACAGGGCGTCAACGGCAACATGATAACCGTCGAATTCGACGGGGCGGTGGCGCAGAACGAAGTGGGGTACGCCAAACTGGGCGACAAAAAACTCATGGCCGAAATCGTGCGCGTCCGCGGCGGCAGGTGCGACATGCAGGTGTTCGAGGCGACGACCGACCTCTATGTCGGCGCCGGGGTGGAGTTCAGCGGCGAGATGCTCGCGGCGGAACTCGGGCCGGGCATGCTCGCCCAGGTTTACGACGGGTTGCAGAACCCGCTGCCCGAACTCGCCGCCGAAGCCGGCAGGATTTCGAAGGACGCCGGCTATTTTCTCCAGCGCGGGATGTACCTGCCGGGGCTGCCCCGGAACCGCAAGTGGGACTTTCACCCCACCGCGGCGGTCGGCGACACCGTGCGAGCCGGCGACGCCGTCGGCTGGGTGACCGAGGGCATTTTCGACGGCAAGACGATGCCTGGGCACAAAATAATGGTGCCCTTCTCGTTCAGCGGCGCCTTTAAAATCAAATCGCTGGCGCCCGCGGGCGAATACACGGTAACCGACGACATCGCCGAACTCGAACCCGTCGAGCGCGGCCGCGGGGGGCGGGCTCCGGCCAGAAAGATGCAGATGATGCAGCGCTGGCCGGTGAAAGTGCCGATCAGATGTTTCAAGGAACGGCTGGTCACGGCGGAAACGCTGGTAACGACGGTGCGGACGATCGACACGTTCTTTCCGGTCGCCGTGGGCGGCACTTACTGCATACCCGGTCCGTTCGGCGCCGGAAAGACGGTGCTGCAGCAGACGACGGCGCGCTACGCGAAGGTGGACGTGGTGATTTCCGCCGCCTGCGGCGAACGCGCCGGCGAAGTGGTGGAGACGCTGAAGGAATTTCCCGAAATCACAGACCCCAAAACCGGTCAGTCGCTGATGAAGCGCACGATCATAATCTGCAACACTTCGTCGATGCCTGTGGCGTCGCGCGAGGCTTCGGTGTACACCGCGGTGACGCTGGCGGAATATTTCCGCCAGATGGGGCTCAACGTGCTGGTGCTGGCCGACTCGACGAGCCGCTGGGCGCAGGCGATGCGCGAACTTTCGGGGCGGCTCGAGGAGATTCCCGGCGACGAGGCTTTCCCCGCCTATCTCGAATCGCGCATCGCGGCGTTCTACGAACGCGCCGGACGGGTGCGGCTCAACGACGGTTCCACCGGTTCGGTCACGATCGGGGGCACGGTTTCGCCGGCCGGCGGCAATTTCGACGAACCGGTCACGCAGGCGACGCTGAAAGTCGTCGGCGGTTTCCACGGGCTTTCCCGGGCGCGTTCCGACGCGCGCCGATACCCGGCGATCGACCCCCTCGACAGCTGGAACCACTACAATTCGGTCATCGAGCAGGACCGGGTCGAAAAGGCGCGGGCGATTCTGCGCAAGGGCAACGAAATCGGCCAGATGATGAAGGTCGTCGGCGAAGAAGGCACGTCGCTCGGCGATTTCACGATTTATCTCAAAGCCGAGTTCATCGACGCGGTGTATCTTCAGCAGAACGCCTTCAGCGAGAGCGACGCGAGCACCCCGGTCGAACGCCAGCGCACCATGTTCGACATGGTTGAAAAAGCTATCAGCACGGATTACAAGTTCTCCGAAAAGGACGAAACGCGCAAGTTCTTTCTGGATCTGCAGCAGACGTTCATCGACTGGAACGACAAACCGGCGGATTCGCCGGAGTTCTCGCAGATCGGAAAGACTCTCGCCGGCAAGATCGAAGCCGCCGCCGGGTGACTCGAGCCACGGCGCGCTGCCAGCGCAAAACGCGTCACAGCAGCTTGCGCTGGATTTTGCCGCTAACCGTCTTGGGGAGCTCGTCCTTGAACACCACGATGCGCGGATATTTGTACGGCGCCGTGTGCTTCTTGACGTAGTTCTGGATCTCCTTCTTGAGCTCCTCGGTGGGTTCCTTGCCCTTCACGAGCTTGATCGTCGCCTTGACCACCTGGCCGCGCACCGCGTCCGGCGCGGCGGATACGCCGCACTCGACGACGTACGGGAGCTCCATGATGACGTTCTCGATCTCGAACGGACCTATGCGGTAGCCCGAGGACTTGATCACGTCGTCCGCCCTGCCGACATAGTGGTAGTAGCCGTCTTCGTCTTTCCAGGCGATGTCGCCGGTGTGGTACATTCCACCTCGCCACGCCTCGGCCGTCTTCTCCTCGTCCTTGTAGTAGTAGATGGCGATGCCGGGGTGGGGATCCCCGAACGGCGTCCTCACGACGATTTCGCCGTGTTCGCCGGGCTGGACGGGATTGCCGTCTTCGTCGACGAGGTCGACCCCGTAGTCCGGCAGCGGTTTGCCCATGGAGCCGGGCTTGAGCGCGTCGCCGAGCAGCACGCCGAGCATGCACGTCGTCTCCGTCTGGCCGAAGCCCTCGTAGATCGAGAGCCCGGTCGCCTTCTTGAACTGGGTGAACACCTCGGGGTTCAGCGCTTCGCCCGCGGTGGTCGCGTGGTGCACGGAGCTGAAATCGTATTTGGAGATGTCCTCCTTGATGAGCATGCGGTACATGGTCGGCGGCGCGCAGAACGTCGTGATCCTGTACTTCGCGAACATCGGCAGAATCTGCTCCGCGTGGAAGCGCTCGAAGTCGTAGACGAAGAGCGCACCCTCGCACTCCCACTGTCCGTACAGCTTGCCCCAGCCGGCTTTGGCCCAGCCGGTGTCGGAGATGGTGAGGTGCAGTCCGTCACGCTCGATCTGGTGCCAGTACTTCGCGGTGACGTAGTGTCCGAGCGGATACTTGTAGTTGTGCACCGCGAGCTTGGGCATTCCGTTGGTGCCGCTCGTGAAGTAGGCGTGCATCGGATCGGCCCCGCCGGGGCTGTCCGCACGCCTGCCGTAGACGCGCGAGAAGCCGGGGTACTCCCTGTCGAAAGTGCGCCATCCTTCGCGCTCGCCGTTCACGATGAACTTCTGAAGCTTGAAGCCGGGATTCTCCCTGCGCATCTCCGCCTCGGCGAGCTCGGCCTGGTGCGCCACGTCGCCGTCCGCCGTGCAGACGAGCGCCTTTACGTCGCCGGCCTTGTACCGATAGGAGAAGTCGTGCTCCAGGAGCTGGCACACGGCCGGAATCGACACCGCGCCGATCTTGTGCAGCGCGAGGACGGCCGGCCAGTACTGGTAGTGGCGCTTCAGGACGAGCATCACCTTGTCGCCGCGGTTGATGCCGCAGGATACGAAGTAGTTCGCCATCTGGTTGGAGAGCTCGGAGATGTCCCTGAACGTGAAGCGGCGCTCCGTCATGTGGTCCGACACGTGCAGCAGGGCGAGCTTCTCGGGATACTTCTTCGCGATTTCGTCGACGACGTCGAAGGCGAAGTTGAAGTGTTCGGTGTTCTTGAACTTGATGTGCTGCAGGCAGCCGCGACCATCCTCGAGGACGTCCACGAACTTATCCACGACGAGCGGCATCTTGTCCGCGCGCGGACGCACCTTCTCGAGCCCGAGATGCGAATCGCCGTCTTCGCCGGCCATCACCATCGCGAGAAAGGTGACGCCCGCGGGCGTCGCGGCGCGCATTCCGTGCGGAGTCGATGACTTGTAGTAGACGGAATCGCCCTCGTTCAAGCGCTCGACGTGCTCGCCGACTCGGATGTCCATCGAGCCCTTCAAGACTATGTCGAACTCGTGTCCGGCGTGGGTCGTCGTCGAGATGGGCTGGTCCATCAGCTTCTCGTCGTACTTGTAGGTGACCCAGTAAGGGGTGCCGAGGCGGTCCTTGAACATGGCGGCCTGGTTGCGGATGGTCATGTAGGGTTCCGCCGCCGTCACCGGACCCGCGCCCGCGCGGGTGACTTCGTAGCCCTGCAGATGGGCGCTGTGCCCCTCCAGCAGCGCGTTGATGTCGATGCCGAAGGTGATCGCGCACTGATGGAGGAAGTTGAAGGTGGGGTCGACCTCCCCGGCCTCCACCCGGCGGTATTCTTCGACGGAGACCTCGGTATGCTCCGCCATCTGCTCTTCGGTGTAGCCGATGATTTCGCGCATCTCGCGGATGCGCGCGGCCATTTCTCTGAGTTTACTGCCGGGTTCTGAGGTCTTCATTCCTGCTCCTTCTCCATTTTGGCGGTATATTATATCATATCTCCCCCCCCAACGCTTTCACGATCGCGGAGCCTATGACGTAGCCGTCGGCGTGTCCGGCGACGAGTTTCTCGCCCTGCGCGCGCGATGAAATGCCGAAACCGGCCACCACCGGTTGCGGAACCGCCGCGCGTATCGCGTCAAGCCGGCCGGCCAGTTCCGGCGGCAGCGACTCCCGCGCCCCCGTCACCCCGTTCACCGTAATCGCGTACAGAAAGCTGTCTTCCAGCCCCTCGGCGATTTTGCGGATTCTGTCCGCCGGGGTGGCGGGCGCGATAAGCGGCACCATTGTCAGGCCCCTTCCGCGCAGCGGCGACAGCAGTTCGTCGCGTTCCTCCAGCGGCAGATCCACCGCGAGAACGGCGTCCACGCCGGCGGCGGCCGCCGCGGCGGCGAAACGATCCACCCCCATCGAGTGTATGACGTTGTAGTAGCTGAAAACGACGATCACCGCTTCCGGATGCCGCGAACGCACGCGGCCGGCGAGTTCGATCACGTCGGCGAGCGTCACGCCCTGCTCGAGCGCGCGGTACGCGGCGGCGCGGATAACCGCCCCGTCGGCGAACGGGTCGGAGAACGGCACGCCGAGTTCAATCACGTCCGCGCCGCCGCCGCCGAGCAGCCGGTCGACCTCCGCTTCGCTGCGCGCGGGCGTCGGGTACCCTGTCGTCAGATACGCCACGAACACGGGGCGGTTCTCCGCCTTCGCCTTCGCGAAGCAGCGGGTTATTCTGTTTTCTTTCATGGTTCAAGCCTCCCTTTCCTCTTTTATTTCGCCGGCGGCGGGTTCTCCCGCTTCCAGCGCATGACGTTTTCCATGTCCTTGTCACCGCGGCCAGAAAGATTCACGAGCAGAACCGAATCACGCGGCAGCCCCGGCGCCCGCCTGATCGCCTCGGCGAGCGCGTGGCTCGACTCCAGCGCCGGGATGATGCCCTCGAACCGGCAGAGCGCGTCGAACGCGGCGATCGCTTCGGCGTCTTCGATCACCGTGTATTCCGCCCGTCCGGTGTCGTGCAGCTGGCAGTGTTCCGGGCCGACACCCGGGTAGTCCAGCCCCGCCGACACCGAATACGTGTCCACGATCTGTCCGGAATCCGTCTGCAGCAGCATCGTCTTCGCGCCGTGCAGAACGCCGAGGCGCCCGCCGTTGATTGAGGCGGCGTGTTCGCCGGAGGCGAGACCCCTGCCGCCCGCTTCGACACCCACGAGTTTCACTTCGGAATCGTCGATGAAACCCGCGAACAGCCCCATCGCGTTGGATCCGCCGCCGACGCAGGCGATCGCCTGATCGGGCAGCCGGCCGAATTTTTCGAGGCATTGCCGGCGCGCCTCCGCGCCGATCACGCTCTGAAAGTCGCGCACCATCGCGGGGTAGGGGTGCGGCCCGGCCACCGTTCCGATCACGTAGAACGTGCCGTCGGGGTCGGCGACCCAGTCGCGGATCGCCTCGTTCATGGCGTCTTTCAGGGTGGCGCTGCCTTCGGAAACCGCGTGCACCGCAGCGCCGAGCATTTTCATCCGCTCGACGTTGGGCGACTGTCGCTCCACGTCGATCGCGCCCATGTAGATTTCGCAGGGCATGCCGAAAAGCGCCGCCACGGTCGCCGTGGCGACGCCGTGCATGCCGGCGCCGGTTTCCGCGATGAGCCGCCGTTTGCCCATCCGCCGCGCGAGCAGCGCCTGCCCGATGGTGTTGTTGACCTTGTGCGCGCCGGTGTGGTTGAGGTCTTCGCGTTTGAGCGCGATGCGGGCGCCGCCGAGATGTTCCGAAAGCCGGCGGGCTTCCGTCAGGGGAGTTTCGCGGCCGACGTATTCGCGCAGGATGCCGCGGAACTCCTCCCGGAACGCCGGGTCGTTTTTCGCCTCTTCGTAGGCCCGCTCGATTTCCGCCAGCGGGGCCATCAGTGTTTCGGCCACGTACTGGCCGCCGTAGATGCCGTAATGACTGTTCACTGTTCAATTCTCCTTTATGAGTTTCGCAAGTTCTTCGCCCGGATGTTCCGCGCGCATCAGCGTCTCGCCGATCAGAAAACCGTCGGCGCCGGCGCGGCGCAGCGCCAGCAGATCGCCGTGCGAACGGATGCCGCTTTCGGCGATTCTGACGCAATCCGCCGGGATGCGTCCGAGCAGCGCCGCCGTGCGCGACGGATCGGTCTCGAAGGTGCGCAGGTCGCGGCAGTTAACGCCGATGACTTTCGCGCCGGCCGCGAGCGCCGCGTCGATTTCGCCGGCGTCGTGCGTCTCGACCAGGGCCTCCATTCCGTGCGAACGCGCGCAGGCGAGCAGTTTTTTCAGCTCTTCCGCCCGCGCGACCGCCGCGACGATCAGCAGCACCGCGTCGGCGCCGCAGGCGCGGGCCCGCAGAATCTGGTATTCCGTCGACACGAAGTCTTTGAAAAGTATCGGCAGTTCGCTCGCCTCCCTCGCCTGCCGGACGTTTTCTTCGCCGCCGAGAAAACGGTGCGGCTCGGCCAGCACCGAAAGCGCCGCGGCACCGCCCGCCGTCAGTTCCCGCGCGAGTTCCGCCGCGCGGAATCCGGTGCGGATCAGCCCTTTCGACGGACTCGCCTTTTTAAGTTCCGCGATCACGTGCAGGCCGCCGCCTTTGAACGCCGCGGCGAAATCACGCGTCCGCGACGCCTTTTCGACGTCCTTCCTGCGGCGTTCGGTGAGTTCGACGAGCACGTTGCGCCCGGCACGGCCGCCCCCGCCGGCGCCGACGAACGACTCCAGCTTGCGCAGCGCCGCGCCCGAATCGATCGAACGCTCGGCGACGGCGATGCCTTCTTTCAGGCTGCGGGCCCTGTCCGCCACCCAGATCGCCGCCGCCGCGTTAAGCACCGCCGCGAGACGGTACGCGCCGGTCAGCCCGCCGTTGAGAACGCCGCGCAGGATCATGGCGTTCTCCTCGGGTTCGCCGCCGGCGATCGCCGAGGCCGGATAACTCTCGCCGCAGAGCCGGCGCACGTCGAACTCCCCTTCGCTCACGACCCCGTCGCGGAGCATCGCGAAGTGCGTCACGCCGTCGGTCGAAATCTCGTCCATCCCGTCGCTGCCGCACACGATCAGCGCACTGCGCGAGCCGAGCCGGTCGAGAGTCTGCGCGAAGACCCCGGTCATCGCCGGATCCGGCACGCCGATCACATGCTGCCGCACTCCCGCCGGATTGGTCAGCGGCCCGAGGTAGTTGAAGATCGTCTTGAACTTCAATTCGCGGCGGACCGGCGCGGCGTACCGCATCGCAGGGTGCAGATTGCGCGCGAAAAGAAACCCGATGCCGTCCGCGCGGATCATCTCAGCGATGCGCTCCGGCGGCGTCGCCAGATCGTAGCCGAGCGCCTCCAGCACGTCGGCGGTGCCGCATTTCGACGTCGCCGCGCGGTTGCCGTGCTTGGCGATCACCACCCCGGCGCCGGCCGCGATGAACGCCGCGGTCGTCGACACGTTGAACGTGCCGGCGAAATCGCCGCCCGTGCCGACTATGTCCACCGCGTCGGGATTCTCGCAGACGACCTTGACGCCCGCTTCGCGCATCGCCTCCGCCGCGGCGGTCAGATCGTCGGTTCCGATGCCGGTTTCGTGAAACGCGGTCAGAACCCCGCGGATTTCATCCGCCGACATGCCGCCCGACATCATCCGCCGGAATGTTTCCCTCACATCCATGTTCATGATTCGCCCCCTCCCGCCGATTTCAGAAAGTTCTCCAGCTGCCGCACGCCCTGCGGCGTGCCGATCGACTCCGGATGATACTGCACCGACTCCACACCCAGCCCGCGGTGGCGGAGCCCCATGATTTCGCCGTCCTCCGCTTCGGCGGAGATCTCGAAACAGTCGGGCAGCGTCGCGCGTTCAACCGCGAGGGAATGATAGCGCATCGCCGTGAAGTCCTGGGGCAGCCCGGCGAAAACTCCCCGCCCGTCGTGACGCACCGCGCTCGCCTTGCCGTGCATCAGCCGGCGGGCGTGGACTATTTTCGCGCCGAACGCCTGCGCGATCGACTGGTGCCCGAGACAGACGCCGAACATCGGCACCCGGCCGGCGAATTCGCGCACCGCGGCGAGCGTGACCCCCGCGGAATCGGGGTTGCCCGGCCCCGGTGAAAGCACTATCGCAGAGGGCCCGAGCCGCGCGATGCCCGCGATGTCGATTTCATCGTTGCGCACGACCCGCATCTCCGCGCCGAGCGACCTGAACGCCTGCACCAGGTTCCAGGTGAACGAGTCGTAGTTGTCTATCATCAGGATCATAATTCCTCCGCCATTGCGACCGCTTCGAAAACGGCCTTCGATTTGTTTATTGTCTCTTCGTACTCCCTGACCGGGTCGGAATCCGCCACGATGCCCGCGCCCGCGCGCATCGTGATCAAGCGGCCTTCCTTCACGAGCGTGCGTATCACGATCGCGAAGTCGATGTCGCCGGTGTTGCTGAAGTAGCCGGCCGCGCCGCCGTAAACGCCGCGCGGGGATTTTTCGCAGCCGGCCAGCAGCTCCATCGCCCTTATCTTCGGCGCGCCGGTCAGCGTCCCCGCGGGGAAAGCCGCCCGCAGCAGATCGAAGCCGTCCATGCCTTCCGCGAGCGTACCCTCCACGTCCGAAACCAGATGCATCACGTGCGAGTACTTTTCGACGTGGGCGAACGAAGAGACCTTCACGCTGCCCGTCTCGCAGACGCGCCCGAGATCGTTGCGCCCGAGATCGACCAGCATCACGTGCTCGGCGTTTTCTTTCGCGTCGCCCTCCAGCTCGGCCTCCTTCGCCGCGTCCTCCGCCGCGGTCAGACCGCGCGGACGCGTCCCGGCGATGGGGCAGGTCGTCGCCCTGCGCCCCTCGAGTTTGACCAGTTCCTCCGGAGACGAGCCGATGAGCGTGCGGTCGCCGATGCGGAGAAAGAGATTGTACGGCGACGGGTTGACCATTCTGAGCGCCCGGTAGAGCGACACCGCGTCGACGTCGGACTCGCGGGTGAACTTCTGCGACGGCACGATCTGGATGCACTCGCCGTTGAGGATGTCGCGTTTGCACTTCGCCACGATCTGCGTGAATTCTTCGGCGGTCATCTCCGGCGTGAACCCCGGCGCGGCGGGCCGGTGCGACCGCGGGCGCGGCGCCGGCCGTTCGCGGAGGAACAACCTCGCGTGGAGTTCGTCGATCTTCGCCCGCGCCGCGGCGTACGCGGCGGGGTCGGACGAGTCAGCCGCGACGATTATCTGCACGGTGCGGCGCAGATTGTCGAACACGAGCACGGTGTCGGTGAGCATGAACGCGGCGACCGGTTCGCCGGCTTCGGGCGTCAGCCGCACCCGCGGCTCGAACGCCGGCACCGCGTCGTAGGCGAGGTAGCCGATCGCGCCCCCCTGCAGCGGCGGCAGCGCGGGGTCGGCCCTGAACTCGCGTTCACCGAGAATGCGGCGGAGCGCCTGCAGAATATCCGCGTCGGCGAGAATCTCCATGCCTTTCGCGGCGGTCTTCATGAAAACCGCGCCGTCCCTGGCGAAAACCGTCGCCTTGGGCTCGACGCCGAGAAACGAATACCGGGCATTCGCCCCGCCGTCCGCCACGCTCTCGAGCAGAAAGGCGTCTTCTTCGCCGATCCGCGACAGCACGGAAACCGGAGTGTCGAGGTCGGCTAGATATTCTCGGTATACCGGAATCACGCCGCCGGATGCGGCGCGTTCCACGTATTCCCGTTCTTTCAGTTCCTTCAGCATTTGATTTTCTCCTTTTGTCGTTGAGTTTGATTTTGGTTTTTGGGTGATGGGTAAAAGCAAAACGGTCCCGCTCCTCCCGGAGCGAGACCGCCTGATTCGAATGTTCTCTTTTGTTTTTAGAACGTCGTTTCAGCAATGGCCCGACACGCCCCGGCTGAGCCGCGGCGCCACCACCACTGAAAATTCACTTTCTTGTTCATGCCGTGAATTATATCAGTTTCCCCGAAATCCTGTCAACCCCCCCGGCCCGCCTGTCGGGGTGAAATCAAAACAGGACTTGTTGTAGTTGTCAAAACATGACTCCGTCTTTCGGCGTCATTGAGATGTCTGGCGTACCACTGGCATATCCGGAGGGGACGCGCCAGACCCTTCCCCCCCCCGGATAGGAATCGTGCACCATGCACACCATCATGGGCAAGCAACTACACCAGAGAATTGCACTGCCGCTGTTGAGGCATGTGTTTGAACCTAAAAAAAGCAGTTGAAATCTTCCTATGACACTTTATCTCACGCAGAGGCGCAGAGACGCAGAGTATTTTTAAGTTATCGCGTAATTTTACGACCTTGCTTCATTCACCCAAACGGTGCATGCCGCTACGCCGTCGCTGGCTTCGACGACGCTGTGGCGGCGAAGAACGACGACGGTAGGGCGGGCGCGCCGCGCACGCCGCTCTTCCGCGCCGACCGCTCCGAGGCGGCGAAGAACCTCCAGCGCGTCGAACAGCAGCTCGTCGCCGCGTGCGCCGCGCTCCACTGCGCGCCCGACGCGCTCATGGGCGAAACGCAGACGCGCCTTGCCGCGCTCTGCGAGGCGGCCGCGGTGGAGCTGGGCAGGCCCATGTCGAAAGACGAGGCGAAGCTTCAGGCGGCCTACGACCTCACCCTGCGGGAAATCACGCTGAGGCTCAGGGAAGAGAAGGATGGGCAATTCAGGGGACGGGCCCCCAGCGAACCGGCGCACCAGCCATGCCAAGAAGGAGTAGACCGATGACAACTGCGACGAACAGAACCGACCCGAACAGGAGATTCCGTTTCCGGTTCTCCCGCTCGTCACGTTCCACTTGCTTCAGGAACTCGAGATGTTCTTCTTCGGCGCTCATGATGGGAGTATTATAGCAAATGGCGCGGCGCGAAATCAACATTGAACTCCGGGCTGACGGCAGCAAAGCCGTCGGCGAGTTTGGCAAGGTCGGCAAGGCCTCTCGCGATCTCATTGTCAACGTCAAGAAGATAGGTAACGCGTTTGGCGAGATCGAGAACGTGAGGTTCTTCGACCTGAATAGCGGCGACGAGATAAGCGGCGTGTACTATAACATGAGCGGCGGCTACTACTGCCCGTCGTGGACGGGGGACATACGGTTCAGCGACGGCACGACCGTGACGATTCCGCCGGCGGAGCCGCTTGTGTTCGGCGACATGGCGACGGCGAACGAGGACAAGGTGCTGTACGCCACGAACGACATGCCGGTGCGGAGCATGTTTGTGAACGTGACGACGAACTTCCAGCTGCAGACGTGGTGGGACTTCTCGCACGACGACTGGGGCAGCTCGCCCAAGGCGAAGATTGACACGCAGATGATATCACTGGAGCGCAGACTATGTCAACCACGCGGGGGAGCTTATTTCACCCCGCACCATTTCCGGAGCACCGCGGCCGCGGGTTTGCCGTAGACCGTGAAACCGCGGTCCTTCAGCGGATCCGGCGAATAGTGGGTGCGGTTCTTCTGGGTCTCGTCCCACTTCCACCAGGAGAGCCCCATCCAGCAGGGCAGGTCGGAGAACGTCTGAAAGACGGCCTCCATGTAGTTGGCCTGCTCTTCGCCGTCCCAGACCGACTCGGTCAAGGCGTCCCACGGCAGCATCACGTTGCCGCGGCTGCTGCGCGTGCCGATTTCGGTGAAGAGCACCGGCATGTTGTCGAAACGCTTGGAAATCTCGGCAACGTCCCGGCGGCGCTCCGCGAGCATCTTCTTCATCGACTCGAGCGGTACCGGCGCCAGCTTCGGCCAGTTCGCGCGGTCGTAGCGCTCCTTCCAGTCCCGGCCGGCGGCCGATGGGTAGAAGCTGAGGGAGAGGAAGTCCAGCTCCTTCAGCCACGTCAGGCCCCCTTCCCGGATCTCGCTGGACATGAACTCGTAGGTGAGCGGGCCCGAATAATACCGGCGCACGTGCCGTATCGTCGCAAGCCACTCATCGTCCTGTCCGGTCGTGCCGTTGTACTCAGCGCCGATGATCATCGCCTCGACGCCGTTCTTCTCGGCGAATTCGGCGTAGTACTTGAGGCAGTCGCGCAGGGAGCCGAACCAGGTCTGCCAGTAGGTGTTCGTCACGCCCTGGATCTGCTGGTCGGCCTTGGAGGGGAACCTCACCGCGCCCATCCACGACGAGTCGAGGTTGGTGAGACACGGCTTCAGGAGTATGTGCAGCCCCCGCCGGTGCAGCTCTTTCACGATTTCAGTCAGCTCGATCTCGCCGGCGGACCAGTCGAAGTCGAGAAACGTGCGACGGCTTGCGAAGGTCTCCTGGCAGAAGTGCGTGTTGAGCGTTACCCAGTTGGCGCCCGCCGCGCGGATCTTCTCCGGCTGCGCCATCGTCTCGGGGCGCGCGAAATAGCCGCGGCGCGACAGAAAGCCGAAGTTGACGCCGCAGTGGCGCGTCGTGAAGATGGGATGTTCACGGAACCTTTCCGGAATCCTGCACTTGGCGGCGTCCAGCGACGCCTGGGCGGACAGCGCCAGCCCCGCGGCGAGCAGCGCAACTGCCCCGGACCGGAGCTTTCGCCGGTTTACGCAAGCATTTCCCGAATCATTCATGTCAGTTTTCTCCCTTCACACCGCGGCGCGGACCCATCTTGGAGTAGTCGATCGGCTCGAAGCCGAGCGCGAAGGCCGGCGAGTCCGGCGCCAGCGTGAAATCGCGATTCGCGGGATCGCGGAACTTCGCGTCGGCCCAGACGCTGTGCACGTCGTAGTAGCCGCCCGGGCCCTGCCCCGGCGCGACGGCGCAGCCGGGTTCGAAGCCCTTCCGTCCGCTCAGCGCCGACGGCCCCGAATAAAGGTTGCGGTCGATCACGACGCGGTCGATACCAGGTATGTTCTTCAGCTGGCTTTCCGGCATCAGCCGCCCGGAATCCCAATGGACGATGTTGTTGTAGAAATAAGTGTTGAAGTGCTTCTCCCTCGGCGCGACGCACTTGTACTGGTACTCCTCGCCGAAGGCGAAGATGTTGTTGCGCACCGTGTTGCCGCGCCCGTAGTTGAGGTTGTAGCCGCCGTGCTTCACGTCGTGCACGAGATTCTTCTCGATCATGAATCCTGACGACCCCTCGTCGGAGTAGATGCCCCAGCCGCCGTAGGCGCGCACCTGCACGTCGTGGATGTGGTTGCCGATCACGGTCGAGCCGGGCTGCACGCCGAGCGTGTAGATGCCGCCCATGTCGGAGAGCAGATGTTTGCCGATGTGGTGGATGTGGTTCCACTCGACGCGGTTGTCGCGCGACGAGCAGATGCCGTAGCCCCACAGCCAGCCGCAGGAAATGCCGGTGTAGTAGCCGTCGTGTATGTGGTTGTGCGCGAGGAGGCTGCGCTCCGCGGTCCGCTGCAGGATGCCGACGGCGCTCGCGAAGTCCCGCCCGTAGTCGCCGATTTCGCAGTCGGTGACCTCGCAGCCTACGCAGCGCTCCGCGAGTGGGGCGTTCCAGCTTCCGCCCATGATGTGCACGCCACCCGCGCCGAGGTGGAGAAGGTCCGAGCGCCGCACCGCGCAGTCCCTCACGCCGCCGCGCATCTCGACGGCGTAGCCGCTCAGGTTCTCGAACCGGCAGTTCTCCAGCGTCACCCGGCGCGCGCCCGAAATCCGCACCGCCGCCGAGACGATGTCCGACGCCTGCATGTCGTTGACCTCCCCGGGCGGCAGTTCGTAGCGGGAGTCGGCGAAGCGGACGCCGCGCACGACGATGTCCGAGCAGGTTTTTCCGTCCGCGCCCGAAAACACCGCGAGCCGTTCCAGGAACGGCGCGACGACCCGGACGCCCTCTGGCGTCTCGCCCGGCATCGGTCGGTAGTGCAGCTCGCCGGCCGCCGCGTCGAGACACCACTCGCCCGGACGGTCCATCGTTTCGAGGACGTTTTCGACCTTGTAGAGCGGCTGCCCCCACCATTTCTCCTCCGCGCCCCACAGCGCCTTTGCGCTCGGGTACATGAAGCGCACGCGGCGCTTCGCCGCGTCCACCGACTGCACCTTCAGGTGCGTGTCGGTCCAGAGCGCGTAGAAAACGAACTCGCCGCTCTCGGGGCGCTTCCATTTCGGGTCGATGTCGCCCTCGCGGTAGCAGAGTTCCCAGCGTCCGCCGTGCGCCTGGGCGAAGGGATCCGGCAGGTTGTCCTTCTCGGCGGTGAAATAGCCGGTGTTCGGATGCCGCGCGCGCGGACGCAGCTCGCCGTTCACCGTGAGCTGGCGGAACGGCGCGTCCTTCGCCCACGGCACCGGCGCGCGCCATGATCCGTCCGCCTCGACGGTCCAGCCGGTGACAGACCGCCCGCCCGAAACGGTCACCCTTCCGCGAGCCTCGTAGACTTCGGGTCGCCCCGGCGCGCCGGAGTCTGCCGCCGTGAAGACGAGCGGTTCCTCCAGAACGTATTCGCCTTCCGGGATGATCCACTTGCCGCCCTCGCGGATGCAGCGCAGAACTTCGCGCGGGCGCTTCGCCGCCCGGAACGGCGGCAGCGTGAGCATACGGTAGGCGTCCCAGCCGCTGACGTACAGCGAACCTCCGCCGAAGCCCGTGCCGACGATGTTCTCCCAGAATACGTCGAGAAAGTTGCGGTCGAAACGGGAAAGATCGGCGAGCGAGACCCCTTTGGTGTGCCGCGCGTACGCCGTCCACACCGCCAGCACGCCAGCCTGCGAGTCCGTCTCGTCGCTGAGTTTCAGCAGACGCCGCGCAGCCGCGCTCGCCCCGAAGCGGCGGGTCGCCACCATCAGGTTCGGGGTGTCCTTCACGAGAAACGCGCCGAGCGGCACGAAGTGGAGTTCGCGGAAGTCGCCGCCGACGGGCACGGTGCCCTCCTCGCATTCTCGGTGTTCGGTCAAGTCCGCCGCTTCGACGGTCGCAAGGTCGCCCGTGCGCCCGAAGAGCCCGCCGTCGGCCCACGTCTCGCCCCGCACGGTTACGGATCCGTTGGTGCCGGCGGTGAAGGTGTACGATTCAATCGACCCGTCCGCCGCTCGCGCGAGCTCGCCGCCTCCGGTCTTGGTGTAGACGACGAGGTTAGTCATGCCACGGATCTCCGCCTCCAGCACGGAGGGGCATTCGACGCAGCCCATCAGGTGGAAGGCCGTGTTCGCCAGGCGGAAGAACGGCCCCCTGCACAGGGTATGCACCTCGCCGATGCGCGGGATGGCGAGCCGGTCGTTTTCGCGGATCCACGCCACGCTCATCTTCTTTCGCGCCGCCGCGTGGGCGGCGCTCAACGCCCCGGGGCCGTCTCCGCAGACGACCAGCGCGAACTCCTCCGCCGCCGGGGCGGAGGGTGCAAGAAACAACCCGGCGCCCAGCAGCGCGGCGGGCAGGAGATGTCGGCCACCCTTCATGTTGTTCAGCCCTTTCATTCAGTTCACTTGTCTTCGATGACGACCCATTTCTCGCCCGACCGCAGAAGGAGGTACGGCGGTATGGCATCCTCGCGGTCGGCGATCGTCTTCATCTTCGCGTCGTAGGCGCCGCCGGAGAAATGCCAGACCGGCGCCTTCGGATCGACCCGGATTGCCGGCAGCGTGGCCACGCCCTCCTCGCGCGAGCCGTCGGCGTACCAGTGTTCCACATTGCCGGCGAAGGGCGGCGGCGGCTTGCCCGAGGCGGTCGCGATCTTCGCCGGCCGCCCCGACTTCGTGGTGATGCGCAGAAGTCCGCCGGGCTTCACCTTGAAGCCGTGGGGCGTGCGCTCCAGTATTTCGAGTTTCGTCTGTGAGAGCAGACAGACCCCGCCGTGCACCGCCACATAGGGCGCGGTGTACTCCTCGGTGACCATCGCGGCGTTGAGTTCCGCCGACACGACCGGGTTCCACTGCCCGGTGACGAGTTCGCAGCCTTCGTAGCGGTTGGTGCGCGTGCAGTTCCAGCCGCGCACCTCGACGCGCAGCCCGTTCTCGTCGCACCACAGGCGGCGGTCGATCTCCGCAAGCGGCATCTCGACCTTGTTACCGGCGAAGAATTTCGCCATCAGTTCGCGGGCCTCCTTCGACTTTGCTTTGCCCTTCAGGAGATCGAAGACGACCGCGGCCTTCATCTGCGGATGCCGCCACATCACGCGCACCGCCTCGCCGCGGGCGTCGCGTTCCAGCACCGTGCAGCGCGAGGCGTTCTCGACCCGGTAGAAGGCGGGCTTCTCCGGCCGGCCGTTGTCCTTGTCGCCCGGCACGCACGGCACGTATTCGATGTCGCCGAACCACGGCCACGGGGTGCGGAGGTCGCCGTCGACGCAGTCGGCAGAGCGCTGCGCCATCTTCACGCCCGCGTCCATCCAGCCGTTGACGACCAGCATGCCGGGCGTCTCGGCGATCCACCGGTTCCAGATGAGGCGGGTCTCCTCGTTCATGTACTCCTGATGCGCCCAGCCGAGCGCGATGAAGCGGTACTTAGGGAACTGCGGATGGTGCGCCGCCATCTCGAAATTGTGCTGCACGTCGAAGTCCTCGAACCAGCAGCCGAACGGCGACTCGACCGCCTCGGACAGCCCGGGTCTGTGCCCGAGCACCGAGCCCATCATCAGAGCCGGCGCGTTCTTCGGATTGCGCCGCCGGAGACCGATGAGCGCGCGGGAGGTGTCCTGCAGGAACTTGTGTTCGTAGATGAGCCCCCAGAAAACGCGTTCCTTCAGTTTGGCCAGCGCGACGACCGCCGGATCATTCTTGCCGCCGACTTCCTCGAGCGTGATATCCTCCCCGTCGACCGCGTCGCTTTCAAGGTCGTTCGGATCCGCCGCGGCGCGCTTCGCCTTGTTCATCTCGTCGCGGATGTAGCGGTCGACCTTGTTGAGGCCGAAGTGGATGTTCTTCGTGAGATTCGACACGGCCGGGTCCGTCGGCGGCCAGATCTGCTCCGCGCAGAAGCCCGCGTTCCCGCCGCGCCCGGCATCCTTGTCGGGGTTCTCCAGCCCGTAGTGCGAGAAATAGCCCGTCTCGGCGCCGGCGAGGTACGCGGCCAGGTTGCCGGCGTAGGGGTTGTCCCACCGGAAGCAGAGCGGATGGGGGGCGAAGTAGCTCCGCCACGTCGCCGCCCCGTTCCAGTCGTCACCCGAGACGTGCCCGCCAGAGAGCCAGAGGATGGGGCGGTCGGGCCAGACGGTGTGTAACCACCGGATCGCCGCGTACATGTACCGCACGTCGCCGGAATAGATGTAGCTGCCCTGCACGTCGCATTTCCACTTCGACTGCCAGCGCGAAATGCACTCCGCGTAACGGGCGCAGAACGTGCAGACCCGCAGTCCGGGGCGCAGCTTGCCGAAGTAGAAGTGGGTGAAGTCGTAGAGCTCGTTGAAGCCCTCGACGCCTGTTTTCTCGGCCCAGTCGTACCACGCAAGCCGCTCGTTCTCGGTGAGGTTCTCCTTCCGGCCGCCGACCCTGAACGGATCGATGCCCGCCTCGGTGCAGAAAATCTGCCACCCCGACGTCCAGCCGGCCTCATCGCTGGGATCGAGCGACATCGTCTCCTCGCCGTACACGACGCCGTCCACGCAGCTGAGAATGTCGTCTGGCATCTCGCGATCGAGTTCCGTCCAGAAATCGTCCGTCACGCTGGTGTCGGTGAGAATCAGCAGCGGATTGCCCGTCGGCCGCGGACGCGGGAAGATCGGCTTTTTGAGCACATCGTGCGCATACCGGATCTGCGGGGTGGGCGAACGCGGCATGTCGCAGGTGTAGTAGGCGTTGAAGGACGACTTGTCGCACTGATCCGAGATGAAGCAGTGCCAGTTGCGGCACTCGCCGTCAAGTATCGAGTTGACTGCGGGCGGCGGGGTCGGCGCCGGGCGCCCCTCGGCCCGCGCGAGCGCGTCGGCGAGGTAAAGCTTCGCGACGCGGTTCCTCTCCTTCGCAAGCCGCGCCCGGATCGCCGCCGCGTCGTCCGG
>JAGCAM010000052.1 GCA_017652705.1 Kiritimatiellia bacterium
GAGCGGCTAAAGCCATGCGAGTGTTCTCGCGCCTCTATTCTGCCCGCCCGCAACAAATTCGCCCTTCGCGTTCACCAGCCAGCGACTGCCGTCAATCAGGCCATATCTCCACGCATACCCCGATTTTTGAATTAGGGCGTCCTTTCGGGTGACACCGCTTGAAAAACAACGGCATTTCCTGCTGGACCTCTGAGCGGACAGGGAGCGCGAAGCTTCGGGCGCAGCGGTAGCGGAGCCTTCTTTGCAGGCCATCGGAGTTGACTTCGGGGCTGGGCGTGGACGGGTGTGCCCGTTATGCGCCACGACGGCCTGGCTGGCACGGAAATCGGCGTCGAAAGGTGCTATGGCCCACCTGAACCCGCCTCCGGAAAAAGTCTGCGGCCATTTTGGAGGGCGTCGAAAATATTTTTCGGTCAATGTTTACAGGGGGATGGCGCACTTTCGGGGTAAATTATCCCGTAAAAATCGGGATAAACGTGCAAACTTTGGGGGGTTGACATTTTTTCGCGAAAAATGATATTATAAGCAAAACTTTTCGGCGATTCAGGTGAGTCGTACCGAAGGGTTTGTATTGGGTTTTTGACAACAAAGGAGCGAAAAAGATGGCTATAAACAACCAGATGCTGGCGATGGTTCAGTATATAGAGAACGAACGCGGCGTGAGCCGCGATGTCGTGATCGAGGCGATCGAGCATGCGCTCCTTCAGTCCGCCCGCAAGAACCAGAGCGTGACCAACGATCTGCGAGTGGTAATCGACCGGAAGGATCTTTCGCTCCATGTTTTCGACACGCTCGTGGTGTCCGACGACGACACGGGTCCCGGTTTTATAACCTCGGCGCGCGCGAAACGCTTCAACCACGGCAAGCCGGTCAAGGAAGGCGACACCATAGAGATTGAGATGCCGGCGTCGCGGCTTGGGCGAATCGCCGCCCAGACGTCGCGGCAGCTCATCATGCAGGAAATTCGCGAGGCGGAGCGCAACAACACGTACTCGGAATACAAAGACCGCGTTGGCGACATCGTTTCCGGCACGGTGTCGGCGGTTTCGCGCCGCGACACCTACGTGGTCGTCGGCAAGACCGAGATGCTGCTGCCGAACAAAGAACGCATCCCGACCGAAAACTACCAGGTCGGCGACTCGATCAAGGCGATAATCATCAGGGTTGACATGGACGCCAAAGGTCCCGGCGTGATTCTTTCGCGGGCGAGCGGTAAATTCGTGGAGGCGCTTTTCAGGCTGGAGGTGAGCGAGATAGCGGACGGCGTGGTGGAGATCATGGGGGTGAGCCGCGATCCCGGTTACCGCGCCAAAATCGCGGTGCGGACTTCGAACGAGAACGTCGACCCGGTCGGGGCGTGCGTCGGGCAGCGCGGCAGCCGGGTGCGTTCGATCGTCGATGAACTTTCGGGCGAGAAGATCGACATAGTGCGCTGGAACGAGGACATACGGCAGTACGTGGCGCAGGCGCTGGCGCCCGCGAAGCTTGAATCGATAGAGGTGGATCCGGCGCAGCCGAACACGGTGCACATCGTGGCGGCGGCCGACCAGTATTCCCTGGCGATAGGCAAGCGCGGGCAGAACGTGCGGCTCGCCACGAAACTCACCGGGTGGCACGTGGAGGTTAAGAAGTCGATGGCGACTGCGTCTTTTGAAGACCAGAAGGCGGAGGCGATAAAGGATCTTGCGGAGATGCTGTCGGTGTCGACCGCGGTGGCGACGCAGATGGCGGACGCGGGGTATCTCAGCATCGACGGCATAGCGGAGGAGGACGAGGCGAGTTTCATCGCCGCGACCGGGCTGGACGAAGTTACCGCGAAGGGCGTCTACGCCGCGGCGAAGGCGGTGGCGGAACTTACTTCCAGCGGGACGGCGGAGTAACGGGAGTTCGTTTTTTGGTGTGATATGAGAATATACGAAATAGCCAGGGAGGCCGGGGTGGGCTGTGCGGAAGTTCTGCGGGCGGCGGAAGCCGCCGGGGTGGAAGCCGCGAGCGCGATCAGTTCGGTGAACAAGAGCAGCGCGGACAAAATACGCGAATCGCTGAAAAGCGCGGACGCATCGGCCGCGGCGGAGCGCCGCAAGGCGAAAATGGCGCGAGCGGCCGAGCTGAACGCGGCTTTTTTCGCCGACCAGAAGGCAAAGCTGGCGCGTCACCGCGAAATCGCGGCCGCCGCCGCAGAGGCGGCCGGCGCGAAGAAGAAGCCCGAGACGCCGGCGGAATCGCGGCCGCCGGATGAAAAGCCGTCCCCGGCGGCGGTGGCCGCCGTTAAAGCGCCGGCGGAACCGGCCGCGGATCCCGTGCAGAAACCGAAACCGGTCATCCGCATGGCGCCCGGACACAAGGTCAAAAGTCCGCCGCCGGTCATATCGGCTGCGGAAACCGGGCTTACGGCGGCCGGATTCAAACCCCTGCAGCATTCGCGGCCGGCGGCGTCGATTTCGATTTCGGTGGCGGCTCCGCCAAAGGTGCGTCCGCCGAAGCCGGCGGATGACAATTTCGACGGCGACGAGCGCGGCAGCCGGAAGGGTAAAAAAGGGCGCGAGGGGCAGAAGAGTTTCGACAAGCGCATGGTGCGCGCCGCTCCGCAGGTTCCGCAGCAGGGCGGGCACATATCGGTCAACGAAGAGGCGAAGGAGATTTCAATACGCGGCGCGGTTGTCGTGAAAGACCTCGCGGCGAAACTGAACATCAAGCCGAACCGGCTCATCGCCGATTTGATGGGGCTGAAGATTCTCGCTTCGATCAACCAGCGGGTGGAACCCGACGTTGCGACGAAGGTAGCCGAGAAATACGGGTTCAAGGTTACCATAGAGCATTCGCGCGACAAGGCGGCGGCGAAGCCGGTGCTGAAATCCATCGACGCCGACGATTTGATACCGGAAGACCCCCCCGAATCGCTCAAGCCGCGGGCGCCGGTCGTGACGTTTCTCGGCCATGTCGACCACGGCAAGACGACGCTCATGGACTGGATACGCAAGGAGCGCGTCGCGCAGGGCGAGGCCGGCGGCATCACGCAGCAGATCAGCGCGTATCAGGTGGAGGTCGCGGGCCGCAGGATCACATTTCTAGACACGCCGGGGCACGCCGCGTTCAGCGCGATGCGCGCGCGCGGCGCCCAGATAACCGATATCGCGGTGCTCATCATCGCGGCGGACGACGGCATCATGCCCCAGACCGAGGAGTGCATACGCGTGGCGCGTCAGGCCGGCGTCCAGATCATGGTGGCGATCACCAAGGTGGACAAACCGACGGCCAATGTCGACCGCGTCAAGCAGCAGCTTCAGAAGCAGGGCCTCACGCCGGAGGACTGGGGCGGCGACATCATCTGCTGCCCGGTGTCGGGAGTTACCGGCGAAGGGGTGGACTCGCTGCTCGAAAACATACTCGTTCAGGCCGACGTGCTCGAACTGCAGGCGAATCCCAACCGGCGCGCCAACGGGTACGTCATCGAGTCGGAACTCGAGCAGGGGCTCGGACCGTGCGCCACGCTTCTGGTGGCTGGCGGCACGCTGAAAGTCGGCGACGCGATACTGATCGGCGAACATTTCGGCAAGGTGCGCGCGCTCATCGACGACCGCGGGCGGCGCATCAAGGCGGCGGCGCCGTCCTCGCCGGTGAAATGCACGGGGCTTTCGGGAGTTCCGGAGGCGGGGGCGGAATTCCGCGTCATGCTCGACGAAAAGCGCGCCCGCGCGCTCGCCGAGCAGACCGCTCAGGAGAAAAAGGAGCAGGAACTCTCCACTTCGAAGTCGGCGACGCTCGATTCGCTCCTCGACCGCATGGCAGCGGCGGGGAAGCGCGAATTGAACGTGATCGTCAAGTCCGACACCCAGGGGTCGCTCGAAGCGATCGTGCAGGCGCTGCAGGAGATCAAGTCCGAAAAGGTCGGTCTCAACGTGATCGGCACCGGCACCGGCAACGTTTCGCTGACCGACGTCAAGTCGGCGGCGGCGGGAAAGGCGGTGATCGTCGGGTTCGACATCGGCAACGACTCCGGCGTGCAGCAGCAGGCGAGGCACGACGGGGTGCGCATAAACTCCTTCCGCATAATCTACGAGCTGATCGACAATGTTAAGAACTCGATGCTCGATCTGTTGCCGCCTGAGTACAGGGAGGTCGTCAAGGGGCACGCCGAAATCAAGGCTATATACGACATCGGCAAACTCGGCCGCATCGCCGGTTCGCAGATGCTGGACGGTTCCCTCGTCGCCAAGGAGAAATTCCGCATACTGCGGGGCAAAGAGCGGATCTGGGAAGGCAGGGTGCAGACGCTCCGGCACTTCAAAGACGAGGTCAAGGAAGTAACCGGCCAGCAGGAATGCGGTGTGTGTTTCGCCAACTACGAAGATTTCCAGACCGGCGACGTCATCGAGTGCTACACGCTGGAAGAACTTCCCCGGTCGCTGTGACCGCCCGCGAAGGAGACGTGAAATGGGCGTGGACAGGCTCGAGCGGGTCAACAGTCTTTTGAAGCGGGTGATCGCCGAGGCGGCGTTCTCGATAATGCAGGGCGACACCGTGCAGCCCGGACTGATTACCGTGACCGGCGTCGAATGCGGCCGGGATCTGCGCGACGCCACGGTGAAGGTGTCGGTTTTCGGGGACGAAGCCCTGAAGCAAACCGCCCTCCGGCGTCTGCGCCGCAACGCCGGCCGCTTTCAGGACGCCATACACAGGCAGGTGCGGCTCAAGTTCACGCCGCGTCTCGACTTTAAACTCGATTATTCCATCGAGAAGGGCGACAAGGTTCTCGCGATTCTCGATTCCCTGTCCGACCGCGGCTGATGGACGGGCGCGATGGTCGTCTGGATACAGAACCCATTTGACAACCTCCCCGGCGAGGGATTCCGCAAACAGCGTTACTGGATGATGGCCGAGGCCTTTCTGAGAGCCGGCCACCGCGTCGTGTACTGGACTGGTGATTTTTCCCACGCCTGCAAATGCGCCCGCCGGTTCGACGCGGCGTTCACGCCGCCGCCGGGCTTGGAGTTGCGTCTCGTGCCGACCGCGCCATACAGGCGAAATGTCGGCATCGCCCGCATCGCCAGCCACCGCCGGTACGCCCGCACTTGGCGCGGAATGGCCTTGGCGGCGGTCCGCTCCGGTGCGCCGGCGCCGTCCTTGATCGTGACGTCCGTGCCCACCGTGTCCGCGGCATCGGTCGCGCTCGCGGTCGGACGCCGTCTGGGCGCGAGGACAGTCGCGGATGTCCAGGACGCCTGGCCGGAGTCGTTTGAACGGCTCGCGCCGAAGGGCTTTCGCACAATAGCGCGGGCGCTTCTTTACCCGCTGGCGGCGCAGGCACGGCGCGTCTACCGCGAGGCGGACGTGGTCACCGGCGTCTGCGACCGCTACCGCGGTCTCACCGGGCGCGGCGACTACATGCGCGCATACCTCGGCGCGGAACTCGGCGCACGGCCGGAGGAGAAACCGGTCTGCGGCCGCGCGGACCGCATACGCCTCGTCTACGCCGGCGGTCTCGGCCGCACTTACGATCTCGGAACCCTTGTCGACGCGGTCGAAGCGAACGGCGATTTTGAACTTGATGTCGCCGGTTTCGGAGATTTCCGCCGGGTGTCGGCCAGGGTCAGGTTTCACGGGCGGCTGCCCGATGGGCGTCTCCGGGCGCTTTTTGCCGGAGCCGACGCCGGGGTCGTGCCGATGGCGGATGACAGTCTGGTCGGCGTGCCCAACAAGTTCATTGACTACGCGGCGGCGGGGCTCGCGATCGTTTCGTCGCTCGGCGGGGAATCGGCGGACCTGCTCGCTAAATACCGGTGCGGGGCCACTTACCGGGCGGGAGACCCGGTCTCGCTCGCGGCGGCGGTGCGCTCGGCCGCCGAGCTTGCCCGCGGCGTGTCGCGCACGATGTGCGAACGCGAGTTCGACGCGGTAAAAATTTACGACGATTACGTTAACAAGGTTTGCAGCGATGACTGATTTTTCCGGACTTCTAAATCCAGAACAGCTGGCGGCCGCCACCGCCGGCGACGGGCCTCTGCTCGTGCTCGCGGCCGCAGGCACCGGCAAAACGCGCACTCTCGTGCACCGCGTTGCGTACCTTGTCGAGCGCGGTGTCGAACCGGGGCGTATTCTGCTTCTGACCTTCACCAACCGCGCCGCCCGCGAGATGCTGGAAAGGGCAGAGCTGGTGGCCGGCGAAGCCGCGCACTCGATCTGGTCGGGAACGTTTCATTCGGTCTGCGCCAGGCTGCTGCGCCGCTACGGCGGGCTGCTCGGCTACCGGCCGGGTTTCACCATTCTCGACGAGGACGACCAGAAGCGGATCATCGGCGGCATCATCAAGGCTTCGGTCGACGACCCGAAAGACTTTCCGAAGAAGGAGCTGGTCGCGAAGATGATTTCCGAAGCGGCTAACGAGCGCCGCGGCGTCGGCGAAGTGGCCGAACGGTGGATGACGAAGGCGGCCGGTTTCGCCCCTGAAGACATCGTCGGAATCGCCGGCGCCTACGCCGCGCGCAAACTTGAACTCGGAGCGATGGATTTCGACGACCTGCTGGTGAACGGACTCAAACTCGTAAACGAACACGCCGACGTGCGCGACATGCTGCAGGAGCATTTTCTGCACGTGCTGGTCGACGAGTATCAGGACACTAATTCGCTTCAAGCGGATTTTACCGACATTCTCGCCGCCCGGCACCGCAACATCATGGCGGTTGGCGACGATTTCCAGTGCATCTACACCTGGCGGGGGGCGCAGATCGAAAACATCATGAATTTCCCGGACCGTTGGACCGGCTGCCGGACCGTGAAACTGGAGCGCAACTACCGCAGCGTGCCCGGCGTTCTCAACGTCGCGAACGTGGTTATGCGAGACGCCCCCGACCAGTTCGGCAAAGTGCTGCGGCCGGTGCGCGCCGAAAGCGGAGAAAAGCCCGTTCTTTACACGGTGTACGACGGCGCTTCCCAGGCGGCGGAGGTGCTTAAAACCGTGCAGCGCATGCGTGAACTCGGCTACCGCTACGGCGACATCGCGATTCTCTACCGCAGTCATTTCCAGTCCATCGACGTGCAGATGACGCTCGCGCGGGCGAAGATCCCTTACCGGATAACTTCCGGCATCGGGGTGTTCGAGCAGGTTCACGTCAAAGACGCCCTCGCCTATCTGAAGCTGGTGCTCAATCCTGACGACGAACTTTCGTTCACGCGGCTGGTGACGCTGCTGCCGGGGGTCGGCGAAAAGAGCGCCAGGAACTACTGGGGGAAACTGGGTCGCCGTTTCGACGGCGGGGCGGATCGAAGCCGCGCCGCGCTTGGCGGTATGCTCGGAGCGAAGGCGAAGGCGGTGTGGCCGTCGCTCGGAAAATGTTTCGAACGCGCCGCCGGGCATCTCGCGGAGGACTGCGTCGGCGAACTTGTGGAGGATTTCTGCAATCTTTTCTACAGTGACCATCTTCACCGAGAATGGGACGACTCCGAGGCAGAAGACCGCCTTGACGATCTCAGGGAACTCGCCGGGCAGATTGCCGCGAACGAAGGCGGGCTGGAGGCTTTTCTCGCCGACGTCGCGCTGATGACGAATCTGGACGTCCGCCGTAACGATCCCTCGCTCGACAGGGTCTCGCTCTCGACCGTGCATCAGGCGAAGGGCATGGAATGGGCGGTGGTGTTCGTGCCATGGCTGTCGGAGGGGATGTTCCCGAGTTCGCGCGCGGCGGAAGATGGGCGTCTCGCCGAGGAACGGCGTCTCTTCTACGTCGCGGTCACCCGAGCGAAAGACCGGCTGTTTCTCTGTTCGCCGCAGACGAGGCGGATGAGCGACGGGGGTATGTTCCCGGTGCAGCCGTCGATGTTCGTCCGCGAGATTCCAGAAGACCTGGTCACGGCCAGAAAAGTGAGCGCTTTCCCGCCGTCGTACGGTTCCCTGCGCGGCGGATACGGCGGATACGGCGCCCGCCGCGAACCGCGGTACGGCGGCGGCTCCATGCACATCACCTGGCGGCGCTGATCAGCCGGATGGATGACTTGGCTTCGGTGTTGACCCGCGGCTTGAATTTCACGCCTTTTTCCACTTCCTGGCACATGGAGAAAACATCCGGCCAGGATGAGACGCGGAAGTCGCGGTTTTTGACGAGCATCAGTTCCAGTAGCTGGCAGAAGCCCTCGGTAAGTTCGGGACGGTACGCACGCGGATCTCGCGCCTGGGTGGCGCCGTCGCAGTGGGCGCGCATCATGTTCTCGTTGTCGAGCCCCGCGAAAAGCACCCGTCCGGTGGCGAGATGGTAGATGGTTGCGGCGAGGGAATAGATGTCGGAGCGGCAGTCCAGCTCGACGTCGCCGTAGATCTGCTCGGGCGAGATGTACGCCGGTGTTCCGAGCACGTGCTCCGGCACTTTCTGAGGCTCCTCCCTGAACTCGAACCGGTGGAAGATGCCGAGATCCAGCAGCTTGATCACCCCGTCGGTGTTGATCATTATGTTTTCCGGTTTGATGTCGCAGTGCACTATGCCGTGGTCGTTCCAGGCGTAGTTCAGCGCCGCGGCGATTGATTCGCAGATCAGCAGACAGTCCGCCTCCCGCACGTGCTGCTTTCTCCGCAGCAGATCGGAGAAAGAGTACCCGTCGACGTATTCCATGACGTAGTAGCAGTTGCCGCTGTCGTTGCCGAATGCGTACGCCTGGACTATGCAGGGATGGCGTATTTCCTCCATGATGCGCTCTTCCGAAAGGAACTGCCTGATTTCGCCGCCGTCGGCGGCAAGTTCCCGGTTCAGCACTTTGACCGCAACCAGCCGTTGGTTGGCGGCGTCCCACGCCTTCCAGACGGTTGACATGCCCCCGTCGCCGATTTTGCTTATGACTTTAAGCCCCGGCAGGTTCAGCGTCCTGCCTCCCACGGTCAGCCTGGTTTCCGGAAGATTGTCGTAATAGGGGTTGCTCATCAGTCTTTCCCCCACTCTTTGAGTTTGCGGTGCAGCGTGCGGCGGGATATGCCGAGTTCGTCGGCGGCGCGTGATTTGTTGTTGCCGCACCGGTCCAGCGCCGCCATTATCTGGAGGCGTTCATTCTCGGCGAGCGTTCCCGCGCCGTCCGGCGCGGCGATCTGCGCCGGCGCTGTGGAGGGAAGGGCGATTTCCGCCGGCAGGTCATCGGCGGTGAGTCTGTCGCCCGAGGCGAGCACGACCATCTTTTCGATCACGTTGCGCAGTTGTCTGACGTTGCCCGGCCAGTCGTAGTCTTCGAGCTTCTTCAACGCGGCCGGTTCGATGCCGGTGACCGCACCGCCGTTCGCAGCCGAGAATTCCTTGAGAAAGCGCGAGACGAGCGGGGCGATGTCTTCGCGGTGGTCTTTCAGGGCCGGCGTACGGATGTCGATTACGTTAAGCCGGTAGTAGAGGTCTTCGCGGAACGTCCCGTCGGCGACGAGACGCAGGAGATTGCGGTTGGTCGCGGTAACGAGGCGGAAGTCCGACTTGCGATTGACGGATTCTCCGACGCGTTGGAAAGTCCTCGATTCAAGTACGCGCAGCAGTTTGACCTGGGTGGGCTGGTCGATGTCGCCGATTTCGTCGAGAAAAATCGTGCCGCCGTCCGCCGTTTCAAAACTGCCGGCGCGGTCTCGGGCGTCGGTGTAGGCGCCTTTTACGGAGCCGAAGAGTTCGGTTTCAAGCAGGTTGGCCGGCAGCGCTGCGCATTCGACGGCGACGAACGGCCCTTTGGCGCGCCGGGAGAGATTGTGCACCGCCCGCGCGACGAGTTCCTTGCCGGAACCGCTCGGTCCTTCGATGAAGATGTTGGCTTCGGTCGGCGCCACTTTGCGGATCAGCCGGTATATGCGCTGCATCGCGGGGGAGCTGCCGGTGAAGCTTTCGAGTTCCCCGTCGAGACGGCTTTCCGGCGCCGACACCTCCTTTTCCAGCGCCGCTGTTTTTATCGCCCTGGCCACTCTGGATTCAAACTGGCCGAGATCGGTGATCGGTTTCTGGAAGAAGTCGTCGACGCCGTCGCGCATCGCCTCGATCACGAGATCGACGTCGGCGTGCGCGGTCAGGATTATCACCCCGAGCCCTGGGTTCGCCGCTTTCGCTCGTTTGGCGAGAACGAGTCCGTTCTCGCCGGGCATTTTGAAATCGGTGATCAGCAGCGCGAGGGAGGGCTCGGCGGCGACCGTCTTCATCGCCTGCTCGGCGTCTGGCGCCGTGAAGCACTCGTAGGCCGCCGAGAACCATTTCGCGAGCATGTCGCGCAGCGGCTTTTCATCGTCGACGATCAATATCTTCGGTTTCATTTGAGCGCCCGTATCCTTCGTTCCAGCCGCGGCAGGGTGACGGTGAAAGTGGTTCCCCCGCCGGGCGACGACTCGGCGGCGATGCTGCCGCCGTGTTCGTTGACGATTCGCTTCGACACCATGAGACCGAGGCCGGTGCCTTTGGCTTTCGTCGTGCGGTAGGGTTCGAAAAGGTGCGAGAGCTGTTCGGCGTCCATCCCGGTTCCGTCGTCCCGGAACCCGACCGAGACGTCGCGGTCGTCGGCTTCGATGCAGATGTCGATCGCGCCGCCGTCTTTCACCGCCTCGATCGCGTTTTTGAGCAGATTGAAGAACACCTGCTCGATCTGCGCCGCGTCGAGCGCGACGTTCGGCAGCACGTCCGGAACGTCCAGCGTGACTTTGATGCGGCGTTCTTCGAACTGCTGTTTGAGCGCCGCCAGGCACTTTTTCAGCGGATCCGCCACCGAACCCGGCATGAGGTTGGGCCGTCGCGGACGCACGGCGTCGAGGAAGTCCCGGATGATGCCGTCGAGCCGCTTCACCTGGCTCATGCAGGTGTCGATGACGCCGGTGTCGGTAGGGTCGCGCTTCAGCAGCTGCAGGGAAAGGGCTATGGCGTTCAGCGGATTGCCGATTTCGTGGGCGACCCCAGCGGCGAGGTCGCACACCGCCTTCGTGGCGCCGGCGCGCAGTTCCTCCTCCGTGCGCCGGCGCTCCGCGGTCGTGTCGCGCAGGTACACCACCGTTTCGTCGTCGAACGGAATCGTCCGCGCCTCCAGTGAACGCGGTTCGGGGTAGGAGACCGACACGTCGAGCCGTGAAGTCTTGCCGAGCGGCAGGCCGAGCGAGCGCAGCGCCTCCTCCGGATCGGATCCGAGCAGCGTTTTCGCCGCCGGGTTGCACTGCAGCACCGCGCCTTTGGCGTCAACCCTGACGATGCCGTCCTTCAGCACGTGCAGCAGCATCTCCGAACGCGCGAATTCGTCCGCCACGAGTTCGTACTGTTCGCGGAGTTTCTCGGCGTCCAGTTTGCCGATGCGCTTGCGTACGCCTTTGAAGAAATTCTTCATCTGCGGTTGTCGATGACCCGCCTTATCTTGCCTTCCGAGCGGGGCAGCGAACCGGGCTCCACCAGCGTGATTTTCGGGCTGAGCCCGATTATCTGTTTGACCGCGTAGAACACTTTCTTGCGCAGTTCCTCCAGCGCCCGGATGTTGTCCGAGAACGCTTCGCCCCTGATTTCGACTTTGATTTCGAGCAAATCGAGGTTTTCAGTCGGCGTCAGGATGATTTGGTAGTGCGGTTCGACCTCCGGCACCGACAGCAGCGCCGTTTCGACCTGGCTCGGGAAGAGGTTCACCCCGTGCACTATAAGCATGTCGTCGCTGCGGTTTCTGATGCGGTCCATGACGCGCATGGTCCGCCCGCATTCGCACCGCCCGGTGTGCAGCCTCGTCAGGTCGCGCGTGCGGTAGCGGATCATCGGCGTGCCGAACCGGTCGAGCGTGGTGAACACGAGTTCTCCCTCTTCGCCGTCCGGCAGCGGCTCCAGCGTCTTCGGATCGATAATCTCCGGGTAGTAGTGGTCTTCGAAAATGTGCAGCCCCGGGCACGATCTTTCGCAGTACGGGCATGATGCCGCGACGCCGGGCCCGGAAATTTCGGTCAGCCCGTAGATGTCGTGGGCGGTTATGCCGGTGGAGTCTTCGATTTTCGCCCGCATTTCGTCGGTCCAGGGCTCGGCGCCGAAAATCCCGTGCCTGAGCCGCGTGTCCCGGCGGAAGTCTATGCCGAGTTTTTTCGCCACGTCGATGACGTAGAGAAAGTAACTCGGGGTGCAGGCGATGGCGGTGGTGCCGAGGTCGCGCATCAGCATGAGCTGTTTTTCGGTGTTGCCTGCCGAGGTCGGCAGCACGGCGCAGCCCATCAGTTCCCCGCCGTAGTGCAGGCCGAGACCGCCGGTGAAAAGCCCGTATCCGTAGCTCACCTGCAGCACGTCTCCCGAGGTGACGCCGAACATCGCCAGCGCTCTCGCCGTGGCGTCGGCCCACACTTCGATGTCGCCCCTGGTGTTGGGTATGCAGATCGGCTTGCCCGTAGTCCCCGAAGAGCAGTGGAATCTCACGATTTCACCGAGCGGGGCGGCGGTCAGCCCCATCGGGTATTCGTCGCGCAGGTCGGTCTTGACCATGAACGGGAATTTCGCGAGATCTTCGAGCGTTCCGACGTCGGATGGTTTCACCCCGCGCTCGTCGCACCGCCGGCGGAAGAGCGGCACGCGCCCGTATTCGTAGTCGATGATTCTGCGGAGTTTCTCCAGCTGGAGGTTCTTCAGCTCTTCGACGGGCGTGAAGTCTTTGTTCGATAGCGGATTCATCTTTTGCCTCCTTCGGTTGTCACGCGCCGACAGCTTCGAGCGCAGCGAGCAGTTTTTTCATCTGGGCGTCGGTGCCGATGGTCACCCGCAGCCGGTCCCCGGTGCCCGCGCCTTTGAAATATCTAACGTAGACGCCGCGTTCCCGCAGCTTTCTGAAGACGTTTTCCGCCTTGAGACGCGGCGGTCTGGCGAAGACGAAATTTGATTCGCTCGGCGGCACGTCCCAGCCGCGGCGCCGCAACTCCGCGGTGAAGGCGTCGCGGGTTTTCACGACCTTGGCGACGTTGGCCTTCATCCATTTCTGGTCTTTCACGGCCGCGAGCGCCACCGCCTGGGCCACGGCGTCGACGTTGTACGAGTCCTTCACCTTGTAAAGCGCGGCGATGAGCGGAGCCGGCCCCACGCAGTAACCGACGCGCAGCCCCGCAAGCGAATAACTCTTCGAAAACGTGCGCATCACCACGAGGTTGCGGTTGCCCGCCGCGGTCGCGAAACGAATGCAGTTCGCCGACGCGAAATCGGCGTACGCCTCGTCGACCACCACCACCCCGCGGAATCCGCGCGCGAACCGGGCGATCTTTTCCGGCGCGGCGAGCGCGCCGGTGGGCGCGTTGGGGTTGGTCCACAGAAAAAGCGACGCGTCCCGCGGCAGGAAACGTCGTACGTCGCCGCATTCCGCCGGGACGCCAGTCCAGCCGACGCCGCGTATGGCGGCCAGCGTTTTGTAAAGCGAGTAACTCGGGTCGAGCGACGCGATTCGTTCGTCGTCTTCCACGAACGCTTTGGCGGCGAGCGTGAGTATTTCGTCCGATCCGTTGCCGACCATCACGTTCTCCGGCGCGGTTCCGTTGAGCCGCGCGAGTTCTTTGCGGAGACCGGTGAAGACCGGGTCCGGATAGCGGCGCAGAAGGGCGGGGTCGAAAGCGCGCAGCGCGGCGGCGCACCGCGGCGACGGCGGATACGGGTTTTCGTTGGTGTTCAACTTCACCGCCGCCTTCGACCGCGGCTGTTCGCCGGGGACGTAGGCGGCGAGCCGTCGGACGCTTTTCGTGACTCTCATGCCGCGCCCGCTATTTGACGAGTTCGGCGCTGGTCCTGTACATCTTCCGCTTGAGCAGCAGAAAGATGATCGTCTCGTCGTCGGGATGGCTCGCCAGATTGCGGTACCCGCGCGCCCCCTGGCGCTCCGCCTCTTCGTTGAGCAGCCTGATGTTGGTCTCGACCTTCACCGTGTTGGAGAACCAGTTGCACACCTGCTGGTTGGGGTAATCCGGATCGCCGGAGAAAAGCGGTATGCAGTAGAAGAGGAATCCCCCGGAATTCTGGATCACGATGGTGTCGGCGCCATGATTGCTGATTTCGACGCTCGCGCAGCCGGCGGCGGCGGCGACCGCGGCCGCCGCGAAGGCCTTTACTAAAAGTCTTTTCATTTCAACGTCCCCGAAAGAGTGATTTCCCTGTAGGTTATGATATACGGAATAGGTATCCCGAAAATGGTCATGAACACCGTGTCGTTGACGTCGTACACAGGGCATTCGATCATGCGCCCTTTCGCGTACCCGGTGAAACGTTTCTGGATTTTCTCGACGGTCACGTCATCGCGGAAAATCGCGGTTCCGAATGACGCATTCTCCGAGACGTTGCCGCAGACGAGCGGTATCCAGTTGAAGAATTTCCACCCGTAGTTGTTCATGACCACGTGTTCCCCTCCGCCCATGACCGGTGCGGTGTCTACGGAGAAACACCCCGAGAGCCACAATGCCGCGCCCGCCGCGACGGCAATGCACAGTTTTTTCATTGACAGAATACCTTTCATGATGCGTATTATAGAATAATTCCGCCGTGCGCGCAAGTGCCAGCACCCGGCTGATCATGCCGCGCGCCGCCCCGGCGGTGGCGGCCCGGGGCGGATTATTCAAAGGAAGTTTCAACTCCCGTCACTTCACCCGCGGCGTCGACAGTGGCTTCGAAAGTGAGCGTCCGCACGTATTTCGCCGCCGGGATGATGATGTCGGTGAATCCGGTGTAGACGGTGCCCGAACCCTCCGTCCGCTTGCCGTAGTTGGAAAGCGTCCAGGAGACGGCCGTTATCGCCTTGCCGTTGACGACACCGGTGATTTTCACCGAATCGCCGGCGCCGAGCTTTACCTTCAGTTTGTCCTTGCTCTTTTTAAGCCCGGAGTTCTTGGTTTTCCCGGTGAACGTGTATGTCGAGCCGATCAGCGGCGAGAGAGGTTTGCCCTTCTTGACGAGCGGCACGTACTTGAGCGCGGAAAATCCGCCGGAGCCGTCCGAGGCCTGCGTGAGATCGACGCCGTCGGCATTGACTTTACGAACCTTCACTCCGCCTTTCGGCTTGAATTTGGTTTTGCCGATTTTCACCGCCGGCGCGAACGCCGCGTTTGTCGCACTGCACGACGAGTACGACGATTTGAACCGGTAATTCTTGTCCTTGTAGATCACCTTGCCGGAAACCTTGCCGACGCTTGACACAGTGAAGGTCAGGTACGCCTCGTCGGTTTCTTTCATCGTTTTCGGAAATGCGTAGCCGTAGAATGCGCCGCCCGCCCAGCCAGGCACCTTGACGGTGATCTTAACCTTCTGGGTAATCACGTTGCCGGCCGCGCTTTTCACCGTCACCGTCGCCGTGTACGAGCCGGGCTTGGCCGGCGTGCCGGATATCTTGCCCGTCGTCCTGTCGATGGTGAGCCCTTTCGGCAGTGATTTGGCGGTCGCCTTCGGGAGCGACGCGGACGAAATGCCGAGCTTGAGCGTGAACGCCTTGCCCGCTGTCGCTTTCGCCGGGGTCTTCGCGAGTTTCTTTGTCGCGGCCGAGAACTTCAGCGCCTTTTTGTCCGCCGCCTTCGTCACGAATTTGGCGTAGATCGTCGTCTTCCCCGCCGGCATCGCGTACTTCACCGAGGCATTGCGGTTGTCGTAACCCTCCGGGTTGAGCTCGTTCTTGCATTTCTTGTCGGTGAACCACCCGGCGAAGGCGAAGCCGCTTTTCGCCTTCGCCTTCAGTTTCGCCTTTTTGCCTTCCGGATACCGCCCGCCGCCGGAGACCGTGCCGAATTTCGTCTTGTTGGGCTTGACGGTAAGCGTATGCGTCGCCGGTTCCGACCAGTGCGCGTAGTACTCCGCATCCCCGTCGACCTTCGTGGCGGGGGTCGCGGCGGAACCTCCCTTCCGCTCGGTGAACCATCCGCCGAAGATGTATCCGTCGCGGGACGCCGCCGGCAGCTCGCCAAGTTCCGAACCCCGCACCAATTCTTTTTCGCCGCCGCCCTCGCCGCCGTTGGGGTCGAACGTCACGGTGCAGAGATCGACGACCCATGTCGCGAAGAGCGACACCCTGCCTCCGGCGGTCTCCGTCAGATTGCTGACCGTCGCCTCGTCGGCGTATTCAGCGGCGGCGCCGGATTCCGTCGCCCAGCCGGCGAACGACCAGCCGGAACGCGAGAAAGCGTTGGGGCTCAGCGGCTGCGCGGCGCCGTAGGAGAACACCTGATCCTTCATCGTCCCCTCGCCGCCGCCGGCGTCGAAGACGACGGTGTAATCGCCCGGCGTCCACGTGCCGAAAAGAACGACTTCGCCGCCCGCCGCATCCGTCAGGTTGGAAACATTCTGCCGCGCCTCGTACACCGCAGTTCCGGCGGCGTTCGTCGCCCACCCGGCGAACGCCCAGCCGGCACGGCTGAAGCCGCTCGCGTTAAGCCGCTGCGCTGCGCCGTAGACGAACTTCTGGTCCTCCGTCTCCCCCGTGCCGCCGTTGGCGTCGAATTTCACCGTGTATTCGTTGCCGCGCCAAACGGCGTAAAGATGCGCCGTGCCGCCGGCGGCGGCGATGTCCACCACCTCCTCGCCGTCGGCGTACTCCGCCTCCGCCGCGGAGGGGCTCTTCGCCCACCCGGCGAACGAGTACCCCGCGGGATCGCCCCACCCGAGTTGCGAGTCTTTCAGCAGCAGGCGCCCGGCTTCGCCGCACTTGAACGACTGGTCGCGGACAGCCTGTGAAGAGGCGGTGTTGTAATGGTAGCGAACGGTGTACCCCTCCGTCGGTTTCGAGCCGCCGTAGGCAACCATCAATCCGGCGAGAAAGAGCAGTGCCGCCCCTCTGAACGGGTGTTGACGCGACAACTCCGTCAACCGCGCGGCCGCGGCCGTAAGATGCGCGCCGAACAGCGCGACCGCGGCGACGCCGCAGAAAACGACCGCCGCCGCCATGCCAGTCAACTGCCAATTCATCCAATCCATCACTTTCTGTTTGCTGCCGGGATTGAACCGGATTCGATACTTCGCCGGACAGTATATCAGATTTCGCTTAGCTTGTCATCTGTCTTCCAGACCGCACATTTTCAGCACCCATCGGTGAACCCTGAGGTCGCGGTCGTATCCGGCGGGGTCGTTCGGTATTTCCCCTCTGACGGTCTGCGCGAGTTCGCGCAACTGGTCGGCGTACCGGTCCGAAAGCGCGCCGAAGTCGATCACGTGGGAACCGGCGGCGTAGCCGCCGGCCGGTTTCTGCAGCGTCATGGCGAGCCGGAGGTTGCCGCCGTCGAAGCGTTCGATCGGGCACAGGTCGATGGTGCCGTTCGAACCGTCGATGCGCAGACGGCGGGCGAGTATGCCGCCCGGCATTTGCGAAGACGTGCGTATCAGCGCTTCCGTCGAGGGGAATTCCAGCAGAGCAGCGCCGCTTGTGCGGGAACCGGGCGGATCGAACGGCGCGGGGCGCACGACGCTGCTGGCGCGCAGCAATTCGCCTTTCACTAGCGGTTCGATCATGTCCACGAGATGACAGCCCAGACTGTAGAGGATGCCGCCTTCGAAAGTCGACATGTATTCCGCGTAGTTGTCGTGGTTGTAGGCGTGGTTCATGTCCGCCTCGATGAATCCGATTTCGCCGAGCCAGCCGGCGCGGACCGCCTTTTGGCAGAACTGAACCGCCGGATTCGCCCGGTACATGTAGCCGATCTGCATGGGGATGTTCCGCGCGCGGCACTTTTCAACCACCGCCCGGTAGGCGGCGAAGTCTTCCCCGCAGGGCTTGTCGCAGTGCATCGGCAGCCCGCGGTCGGCGACGGCGCCGGCGACTTCCATCAGATCGCGGTTCGTCACTTCGACGAACACCACTTCAACGCCGGGCATGTCGAACGCCTCGGCCTCAGACACTATGCGGTAGCCGGCGGGATCCCACACCTGGTCCCGGTACATCGGCGACTTGCGGGGCGAATCGTCGACGATGGCGACGATTTCGAAATCGTCGCGCATCCTTTTGAGCGTTTCCAGCTTGCCGGGGGCGTGTTCGTGGGTGATGCCGTAAAAGAGGGTTTTCAGGGGTTGCGGTTTCATTTGAGGGTTCTCCAGGTAAAGCGTGTCGGGCGGTTCGTCAGCGGGGCGGCGTCTCCCAGTCGAATTCGACGACGGGGAACGACGAATCGGCGGCAAGGCGACTGAACACGTCGGGGGCTGACGCCGCAGGCGCCACCTCAGACACGAAATTGGCGAGCGTTATGCGGTCCATGGCGAGCATTCTCAGAAAAGCCTCCGCGTCGTCGCGCGTCGTCCACATTCCCGGCGCGGATTCCGCCTCCGGGCGCGCGAGGGTGTGCGCGCCTATGACCGTGACGCCCCGGCCGTGGACTTTGTGGTAGTAGTCGACGGAGAAATCGGAGTCGCGCGTGCAGCCGAGCATGGCTATGCGGGCGAACGGCGCGACGGCGTCGAGTGCGGTGCCGAACGCCGATCCCCGGCCGGTGACCTCTATCGCGACCTGCGCTCCCGCGTCCTCGAGACGGCCCGCCATCAGCCTCCGGCCGCGGCCGGTCGCTGCGCGGACGTTGGCGGCGAAGCCTTTGTCGAAAGGGTCGAACGAGCAGTCCGCGCCGAGGGCGAGCGCGCGTTCGCGCTTTTCGGGCACCGGATCCGCGGCGATTACGGGGCACGCTCCCGCCGCGCGCAGAATCACCACCGCAAGCTGGCCGAGCACGCCCTGGCCCATGACCAGCGCCGATTCGCCGAATTCCAGACGGCATTTGCGCACCGCCGCCATCGGGAACGTGGCGATGTGGGTGACCGCCGCCGCTTCGAACGACACGCCTTCGGGAATCGCGTAGACGTTGCGCTGCGGCACGCACACGAGCCGTGCGTAGTGCGACCAGCTCACCGCGACGCGGTCGCCGGCCTTCACCCCCGCGACACCCCGCCCGACCGCCTCGACGATCCCGGCCGCGCTGTAACCGCACCTCCGCGGCCAGGTCACCCGGTCCTCCGGCGCTTCGCTGAATATGCCGATCCAGCGGTCGGGAACGCCGTTCAGATTCGCGCGCTCGGTCCCCGGGGAGATGCACGAACGCACGAGACGCACGAGCACTTCGCCGTCGCCCGGCTCGGCGACTGGGATCTCCGCGATTTCCGCCCGGCCCGGCGCGGTGAAAACTATGCCGGGGTTTTTCATGCCGTCATGACCACCTTGCCGATGTTTTCGTTGGCGGCGAGAATGCGGTGGGCTTCGCCGGCTTCGGCGATCGGCAGCACCTTGTGGATGACGGGCGCGATTTCGCGCTTTTCCATCAGCGGCCACACCTCCGCCTCCATGGCCCGGAGAATGCCGGTTTTTTCGGCGACCGATCTGCTTCTGAGCGTGGAGCCGACGAGCCGCAGCCCCTTGCGCCAGACGGTGTTGAGGTCGATTGTCGTTTCCGCGCCGGCCAGCGAAGCGAGCATCACCCAGCGGCCGAACCGGTTCATCTTCGCGAACGCCGGACCCGCCAGCGGACCGCCCACCGGGTCGAGCGCGACGTCCGGCGGATTCCTGTCGAGCATTGAAAGCAGATCGTCCCGGCGGCGGTTTATCGCCACGTCCGCGCCGAAAGCGCGCACGCGTACGGCTTTCTCGTCCGAGCCGACGCTTGTGACGACCCTCGCCTTGAAAACGTGTTTTGCCAGTTGTATGGCCGCGATGCCGAGGCCGCTCGCGCCGGCCTGCACGAAGAGCGTCTCGCCCGGCTTGAGATCGGCGACGGTGCGCAGATTTAGGTAGGCCGTGGCGTACACTTCGGGCAGGCATGCAGCTTCTTCGAACGAGAACCCGCGCGGAACCGGCATGCACATGCCTTCGGGCACGGCCGCGCGCTCGGCGTACCCGCCGCCGCCGAGAAGGGCGCACACCGCGTCGCCGGGCTTGAAGCGTCCGCCGTCCGGCGCTTCGAGCACGACTCCGGCGCATTCAAGACCCGGCCATTCCGGCCATTCCGGCGGCGGCGCGTAGAGCCCGGCGCGCTGCAGCAGGTCGGCGCGGTTGACCGCACAGGCCTTGACGTCCATAATGACGTTGAACTCTCCGCGGCGGACTGGCTCCGCCACGTCTTTCCAGACGAATTCTCTATTTTCAAGGCACATCGCCTTCATGGTATCGGCTCCCCGTTTTCTGGTTGCTGAAACAACCGGTCATTATACACAAAACGGCCTGGTTGCGCAACCGCTCTGGAATCTGGAGGTCCCCCATTTTTTTCGCGCGCTACCGAGCACTTGCGATGCCTTGCGCGATTTTGCCCGTTTTAAGACAACCGTTGTCCTCTCTGACTAGTCTTCGCTATAATGCGAAGTCCTTACACCAACCAGAAAGGACAA
>JAGCAM010000053.1 GCA_017652705.1 Kiritimatiellia bacterium
CGGACGCCGTGCCGGAGCGGCTGGCGCCGGCGAGCCGCCACCCCAGCACCGCCCCTGAAAAGAAAATGACCGACGCCGCGGAAATTCCCGCGATCGCCACTGCGATATTCTTCTTTTTCATACCCCTTACTCGCCGCCGGAGTCGTTTTCTTACAAAAAAAGCGGAGCGGCTGCGCCCGCCGGTCTTTCGCCGGAACCCGCAGGCGGGAAAACGACGTGAGCAGCGCCTCCGGTTATTCGGCTGAAATATTGCTTGAAACCGAAAGCGCCGCGACCCCGGCGAACCCGCCGAAATCGATGTCATCGTCCGGAGCGAAACGGCAGTAGATCAAGCCATCCAGAGACGTCGCGCTCATCGCCGTCGGCACAAGCACAACCGAACATGAAAAGACGTTATCCCCGCCCTTGGCCTTCGCCGTCGCAATTCCGTCCTCCTCGAATTTGATCTTCAGGCTGTTCGGCATGCCAGCCGACACCGGCGTCAGCGAACCGTCCGCGACGCGGAAGGTCCTGCCCTCGAGCAATCTCGCCCATCCCCGCCACAGGATGCTCTCGGTCCACATGTTCTGCCGCGCCTCGAAAAGGTCGCACACGGCGCAGCCGCGGGCCAGCACGCCGTCGGCTTCATTGGTGATTCTGAGTGAAATCTTCGTCACCTGTCTGCCGTTCGTGAGGTCGAGGTGCGCGACGAACGCCTTCTGGCCGTCGTCATACTCCTCGACTTTGGCGAAATTCGACGCTTTCACCGACCATACGGCTGAGGGAAGATAAATCTTGCCCGCGATTTTGCCCTTTGAAGAGACGAGGAACGTCGTCTGGTTGGGCGTGGTGAAGCCTCCGTCGTCACCGCCCTCCGAGCCGCCGTTGAAGACGCCCGTCGCGAACTCGGGCAGCTCGAGGATCTTCAACTTGAAAGAGAACGATTTCTTCCAGCCGAGCGCGTTTTTGCAGCGCACCGTGATTTTGGACGTTCCCGCCTTGGCCGGCACGCCAGAAATCACCCCGTTGGCGTAAGACAGGCCCTTCGGCAGCTCCGAGACGCTGACCGCCGCCGCCGCTTTCGCGACGCCGCTTTTGCCCGGCCTGGCGGCGATGGTAAGCTTCTGCTCCACCCCGATGTAGAGCGGCAGCGTTCCCCCCGAAGCGACGCGGGCGGCGGCGCCGCCGTCGGCATACGCCTCAACGTCGACGTCAAAGCCGGGGTCGCCCACCCTGACGACGACTTTCTTCTTCGCGGTTCCGGCGGCGTTTTTGGCGACAAACGCGACTTTGTAGGCGCCGGTCTTCACCGCGCGCCCCTTGATGACGCCGCCGGCGTACACCAGCCCTTCCGGAAGCCCCGCGCACGTGACCGTACCCTCGCCCGACACCGCCCAGCTGACGGGCTCCATGAGAGCGCAGACGTATTCGTCCGCCGCGATGATCTCCGGCGGACCTTCAACCGTGAACGAAATCGTCTTGACGTTGTTCCCTTCGTCTTTTTCCCGCCAGCCGTCCGAATCGTCCAGGGTGACCGTCAGCGTATAACGCCCCGGGGCGAGATTCTGCAGCATCTCCGGCGCGCGCAGGCCGTCGGCGATGTACGCGGTCGCTTTGCGCTTCAGGTTCTTCCACGTCCAGGAATGGGAACCGCCGTTGTTCAGTTCGGCTTTGACCGAAACCGTCCCGTCCGCCTCGCCGCCGAGGGCGTTCCGGAAGCCGATCTGGACATATATCTTTTCGCCGGCTTTGAATGTTTTCACGCTGCGTTTGCTCTTCTCGGACGTTTCGAGGTAAACGGCGGACGGCTCGGAGGGGTTGCGCTTGTGGAAGGCCCAGTCGACCTTCGACGCCGCGTCCGGCGGGGGGTCCTTTACGACCTTCACCTTCAGAGACAAGGAATTGTCCTTTTCGTCCGATTCGCCGACCGCCGCCGTTCCGTCGGCCTTGATGACGATTGAATGGGTGCCGCGGCCGAGCGCCTTTCCGCTGAGGGTCGTCACGTAGTCGCGACCCGCGCCGGCGGCAAGCGCGGCGACGGACTTTTTCGCCACGCGGGAACCGTCGCTTGCAATCGTCGCGACGGAGCCGGGCGCGGGTTCCGTTCCGACGTTCTCGATTCGGTAGTGTATGCGCACGGAATCGGAATACCGGATCTTCGCAACCGAGACCGAGGCGGAAGAGACGGTCAGGTTGGGTCCGCCGGCGGCCGCGAGCAGACCGGACGGCGCCGCGAACGCGGCAGCCGCAAGCGCGGCGCGCAGGCCTCCGAAATGCCTCATCATCGTCCTTTTCACAGTGGTCTGCTCCTTTCTGTCATTTAACACTCCTGCACTCTCCGCCGAGCGGTCACAACGTGCCGAAAATCCGGTCGCCGGCTTCGCCGGGGCCGGGAACGGCGTAGAAACGGTCGTTGATGCGCACGTCCTTCGCCGCGGCGAACGCCGGCACGTCGGGATGGTTCTTTTCGAATCTGGCGGGACACTCCGGCGCGGCGATGAGGTTGATGGACTTGATCCGCGAACTGCCGGATTTTTCAGCTGCGAAACCGCGTCGCACGCGCTGCCGCGGTCGCGCATCAGGGTGACGCGGTGCTTGACGATCGGATGCTGAAGCACGGTGTGCACGGCCCCTCCCCTATTTTATCAGCGAAAGAAACTCCTGCCGCACTTTTTCGTCCGCCCTGAACGAGCCGAGCACCGCAGACGTGGTCATTTCGCTGTTCTGTTTCTCGACGCCGCGCATCATCATGCAGAGGTGCCTGGCCCTGATGACGACGCCGGCGCCTTCGGCCCCGGTTTCGTCCATCACCGCTTCGGCGATCTGCTCGGTGAGCCGTTCCTGGATCTGCAGCCGCCGCGCGAACATGTCCACGATCCTGGCGAGTTTGCTGACGCCCAGCACCCGCCCGCGGGATATGTAGCCGATCGCGCATTTGCCGTAGAACGGCAGCAGGTGGTGTTCGCACAGGGAATACAGTTCGACGTCCTTGAGGATCACCATGTGGTTGGTGCCGGACGCGAATCTGGCGCCGTTGACGACGGCGGAGAGCCGCTGGCGGTAGCCGCGGGTGAGGAACACGAGCGACTTCGCCACCCGTTCCGGAGTTCTGACGAGGCCGTCGCGCGCGGGATCCTCCCCGAGTTCGGAGAGCAGCCGGCGCACGAGGCCGGCGATTTTCGTTTCGTCGGGTTTCTTCTTCATGTCTTGATCTTTCCCGAAGAGGTGCGCGGGAAAGGTTCCCTTCTCACCGTCACGGTTCGGATACGCTTGTAGACCGGCATGGTGAGGTTGAATTCCCCGATGATTTTACGGGTGAGCTCTTCCGACAGCACCGAATACACTTCGGCGCGGATGTCGCGCGACTCGCCCTCGCCGGAAACGACCGCCTCCTTGACGCCGGGCAGCGCCGTAAGGCGCTCTTCCAGCTCCTCGGGGGCGATTTTCTTGCCGGACGACAGCACGATCGTCCGCGATATCCGCCCGGTTATCCACACATAGCCGTCGCCGTCGATGCTGCCGAGGTCGCCGGTGTGATACCAGCCGTCTGCGTCTATCACCGCGGCGGTGCGCTCCGGCTGGCGGTAGTAGCCCTTCATGACGCACGGGCCTTTCAGCAGCAGTTCCCCCGCCTGCGAAACTTTCGACTCGATGCCCGGCATGAGCGACACTCTGCCCTGCGAACCGGCGCGCGGGGCGTCGGCGAGCGGCGTCACCGCGTACATGGCCGACGTTTCGGTGAGCCCGTAGGCGGCGAGCGTGCGGATGCCGAGCGAGGTGAGATGCTCGTAGACGCGCCGCGGCAGGGCGGCGCCGCCGGTGAGGATCCAGCCGATCGGTTTGCCGAACGCCTCCTCCGCGCAACTGCCGCGCTGCTGGATCTTCTGCGCGAGGATTTCAGCAAGCGCCGGCACGAGAAAGGCGAAGTCGACCCTGAAGCGCTCGAAGTCGTCGTAGATGCGGCGGAAATCCGGGCAGACGCCGAGCGCCACGCCGTGCACGAGCATCAGGTACGCTGTGCAGACGCCGAAGATGTGGTGCAGGGGCAGCATCATCAGCGACCGGTCGCCCGGGTGCATGGGCAGCGCCTTCGCCCACGCCTCGCAGCACGCCTCCATGCCCTTCAGCGTGAGTTCCGCGCCGCGCGGACGGGTGGTCGTGCCCGAAGTGAACACGATCATCGACGTCTGCGGTTCGCCGGTGGAGTCCTCGCCGAGTTCGAGCCTCTCCTGCCGCCAGATGCTGTCTTTAAGGCCGAAAGCGCTGCGCAGCTTGTCGAGAAAGCGTTCGGTTTTGAGGGTGCCGAAGCCGGCGACGACGAGCCCCGGGGTGAGTTCTCCGGCGACGCGCGCGCACTCTTCGTAGAGCGACGAGTGGACGAGCGCGACCGCGCCGGTGTATTTCATGCGCTCGGAAATCTCCTGCGGCGTCAGGTTGGTGTCCACCGGAATCGCCACCGCGCCGGAGAACACCGTCGCCGCGTGCGCGACCATCCACTCATACGAGTTTTCGCCGAGTATGCCGATTTTCACGCCGGGGGCGTAGGTTCTGATGAGGTGCACGACGATGTCGATGTCGTCGGTGAACTGCTTCCAGGGGATGGGCAGCGCGCGGTCGCCGCTCGCCACGAGAAAGGCCGGCGAAAACGGCCGTTTCTCCCGCATCCGCTTGAACGTCTCGAAAATCATTTCCGCTCCGGGGTTTCAGTGCTGGCGGTAGGCGGCGTCCACGTCGGCCCAGGTTCTGGACGAGAAGAACCCGGCGATGGCCGCGTCGTAGGCCGCGGTGTGGGCGAACGCCTTTTTCATCAGCCTGAACCTGGTGTCGAGCCCGACCGTGCCGCCGTGCGCGGCGAGTTCGGCGGCGACGGACCCGTAGTCGAGGGGGTCGGTCACCGAAGCGACGCGCAGGTAGTTCTTCGCCGAGGCGCGCACCATGCACGGGCCGCCGATGTCGATGTTGGTGCGCGCCATCTCCGGCGTGACCCCTTTCTGCGCGACCGTCCGCTCGAATGGATAGAGGTTCACGACCACCATGTCGATCGGCGCGGCGGAAAGCCTCCGCAGATCGGCCTGGTGGGCGTCGTTGTACGTCTCGGAGAGAAGCCCGAGGTAGATCTTGAAGTCGAGGGTTTTGACGAGCCCGCCCTGCATCTCGGGCTGGCCCGTGTAGTCCGACACCGCGACGAGCGAATCCGCCGCCGCCGCGCCGAGAATCTCCCTGACCTTCGCGTAAGTGCCGCCGGTCGAGTAGATTTTCACGCCGGGGCACGCTTTGACGAGCGCCGGCACGAAGGCGTCCAGCCCGGTCTTGTCGCTCACGCTCATGAGCACGTGCGATACCTTCACCCGGTTGTCGATGTCAGTTACTATGTTGAGCGCCATGCCGGCCACCTCCTGTAATTTCATTGCATGTTGTTTGGTATGTCCCCCTACTCGTAGCGCAGGCAGTCGATCGGGTTGAGTTTCGAGGCGCGGTACGCCGGGTAGAAGCCGAAGAACATCCCCACGAACGCGGAGAAGAGAAAGGCGTACACGGTCGACGCGACCTCGATCGTAATCGGCCAGTGGTTGATTTCGCCGATGACCTCGGCGGCGGCCACCCCCACCGCCACCCCCATCGCCCCGCCGACCGTGGAAAGCACGACCGATTCGATTATGAACTGGGAGAGGATCATGAAAGGCGTCGCGCCTATCGCCATTCTAAGGCCGATCTCCTTGATGCGCTCCGTCACCGACACCAGCATGATGTTCATGATGCCGATGCCGCCGACGAGCAGCGAAATCGCCGCGACCGCGGTGAGCAGCACCGTCATCAGCGAGTACACCGAACCCATCGTCGCCATCAGCTCGGTGGTGTCGCGCATTTCGAAGTCGTCGTCCTGGTAGCCGGGCAGTTTGTGGCGCTGCCGCAGCAGAGCGGTTATCTCGCGCTTGGCCTCCTCGAGATCCTTCATGTCGTGGAGCGAGACGTTCATCATGTTGATCGACTTGAACTTCGAGCGCACCAGCACCCGCCCGACCGTCGTGTACGGCGCCATGACGAGGTCGTCCTGGTCCAGCCCCCAGCCGTTGGCGCCCTTCGCCGCCAGCACGCCGACGACCTTGAACGGCATCGCCCCGATGCGTATGACCTGCCCGACCGGATCCTCTTCGCCTTCGAACAGCTTCGCCTTCACCGTCGCCCCGATCACGCACACCCGCGAGTAGCCGCGCTGCTCCGCTTCGGTGAAGAAGCGGCCTTCCGCCACCTGCCAGTTGCGCACCTCCGGCATGTCGCAGCCGACCCCGCTCACGCGGCAGTTCCAGTTGTGGTTCTGGCGTATGAGCTGCGTAGAAGCGTTCACCGCCGGCGAGACGTACTTCACGAGGTGCCCGAGCTCGCGCTTCACCGCCTCCGCGTCGGCCGCGGTCATCGTCTGCCCGCTGCCCATGCCGGTGCGCACCGCGCCCTGGCGGTCGCGGTCGGGGTACACCATCACCAGATTGCTGCCGATCGACGATATTTCGTTCAGCATCATCGTCGAGGCGCCCTTGCCGATCGCCAGCACCGCGATCACCGCCGCGATGCCGACGATGATGCCGAGACACGTCAGCAGCGACCGGGTCTTGTTGCGCAGGATGGCCAGCACCGCGACCTTGAAAACCATTCCGAGATTCACGCCGCGCCCCCCCGGGGAACCCTTCTGTCGTCTTTCACGAGCTTGCCGTCCTTCATCACCAGATGCCGCCCGGCGTATCCGGCGATGTCGTCCTCGTGCGTGACCATCACGATCGTTATGCCCTCGCCGGAAAGTTCGGTGAACAGCTTCATTATCTCGACCGACGCCTTCGTGTCGAGGTTGCCGGTCGGCTCGTCGGCGAACAGCACCGGCGGCTCGTTCATCAGCGCCCGCGCGATCGCGACACGCTGCTGCTGCCCGCCCGAAAGCTGCGCCGGCGTGTGCGTGCCGCGCCCGCCGAGACCGACGCGTTCAAGCAGCTTCAGCGCCCGCCGCCGCCGTTCGCGCCGCGACAGCCGGCCCATGTAAAGGTCAGGCAGCTCCACCTGCTCGATCGCGCACGTGCGCGGCAGCAGATTGAAACTCTGGAACACGAAGCCGAGCTTGCGGTTACGGATCAACGCAAGCTCCTTGCGCGAACGCGCCGCCACCTCCAGCCCGTCCAGACGGTAGCTGCCGCCCGTCGGGGTGTCGAGGCAGCCCAGAATGTTGAGCATCGTCGATTTGCCCGAGCCGGACGCCCCCATGATCGCCACGAACTCCCCTTCGTCGATGTCGATCGACACGCCGTCGAGCGCGTGCACCGGCTCGGCGCCCTGCGCGTATATCTTCGTTAGATCGCGTATCTCGATGAGATGGCTCACGTCGGCTCCGCCGGGTCCGTCACATCTTCGGCGCGGGGGCGCCGCCGCCCTTCGGCTCCGGCGCGGTTCCGCGGTTCTTGTTGCGCTGCGGGAATTTGGGCTTGAAAGGGTTGGTCGTGCCGCCGGCCGCCGACGCCGCCGTCTCGTAGCCGACCGCCGCCTGGGCGCCTTCAAGGCCGTCCACGCCCAACAGCTGCGTGAACGTCGCGTCGGAAACGCCTTCCTCCACCAGCAGCGGCTTCAATTTGCCGCTCTCGCCGACGATCCAGATCTTCCGCCCGCGCGGCACTTCGCCGGCTTCGCGGTCTTCGTCTTTCGGCCGGAACCTGAACGCCGCCGCCGACACCGCCAGCGCGTTGTCCGCCCGCGCGGTCTCGATCGACAGCGTCGCGGTCATGCCCGGAAAGAGCATTTCGCCGGGATTCTCCGCCTCGATGATGATCGGGTACGTCACCACGTTGTTCGTGGTCGTCGCCGCCTTCCTGACCTGCTTGACCTTGCCCTTGAAGCGCCGGCGGTACGCATCTGCCGTGAAGGTGACGTCCTGCCCCGCCTTGATGTTGCCGACATCCGCCTCGGGAACCGTCGCCTCCACCCACACGACCTTCAGGTCTTCGGCGATGGTGAGCACCGGCACCGCGTTGTACGACGAAACCACCGTCTCGCCCTCCTCCACCTTGCGGTCGATCACTATGCCGTTGACCGGCGAGCGTATCGTGCAGTAGTCGAGGTTCGCCTTCGCGTTTTCCACCGCCGCCCGGCTCTGCTCCACCGACGCCTTCGCGCTGACGAGCGACGCGTTCGCGCTCTCGAGGCTCGCCTTCGCCTTGGCGAGCGCCTCCTCGGCGCTGTCCAGATCGGCTATCGGCGCCATCGACTTCTCCGCCAGGTTCTTTTTGCGGGCGTAGGTCTTCTCCGCCAGCACCAGCTCGGCCTCGCACGACTTGACCGCCGCCGCGCGCACTTTGACGTTCGCCTCGTTCACGTGCAGCAGCGCCACCTCGCGCTTGTACGCCGCGTCGTAGATGAGCGGGTCTATGAGCGCCACCACCTGGCCGTTCGTGACCGCGGAGTTGTAGTCGACGAAAAGCTTGACGATGCGCCCGTTGACCTGGGCCCCGACCGGTATGCCCTTCGACGTGTTGCGCGGCGTCACCGTGCCGGTCGCCTCGACCATGCTCACCACGTCCGCCCGCGATATCGGCGCGAACCGGAACCGAGGTTTCCCGTCCTTGCCGGCCGCGTCGCCGCCGCAGCCCCCGAGCGAGGCGGCGAGCGCGGCGGCGAACGCCGTCTTTGCGATGAATCCGGTTCTGAAGCTTCTCATGTCACTTCTCCTTGAGCGTCTCCTCGCGGTATTCGGGCATCCGCCCGATGATCGCGAACAAACTCGCCTCCGCCATCTGCCCGGAGTAGAACGCCGACACCCGGCTGCCGAGCGCGCTGGCGTAGCGCGAAATCGAATCGGTGAAATCCACCCGGCTCGCGTAGCCCTGCATATACTGCGCCTTCACCGTGTCGAGGTTCTCTTGCGCGTTCATCAGCGACGCCCGCGCCGTCTCCCGCTTGCGCAGCGCGTTGTCCCTCACCGCGATCGCCGTCTCCAGCCGCAGCGAAAGCTGCTGCTCCGCCTCGTCCACCGCCGCCGCCGCGCTCTCCATCTGCACCACCGCGCGGTCCACCGCCGTCGTCTTGCGGAACCCCGTAAACACCGACTGCACCGCGCCGACGCCCCAGTGCCACGCCCACAGCGGATCCGCCCACGATATGCCGATCTCGGCGTCGACCGAAGGCATCAGGTCGGCTATGGCGCATTCGACCGCCCTGCTCGCCGCCCGCAGTTTCGCCCGCGCGATCGCCACCGCCGGCGCGTTCGTGCGCGCCAGCTCGAACGCCGTCTCAACCCCGTAGTGCGTGTCGGGGAAACCCCTCAGCACCTCCAGCAGCGCCCTGCCGGAAGCCGGGTAAACCTCGTCGCGGGTGCCGCGCGACGCGTCCACCCCCAAGGCCCGCATCAGCTCCGCCCCGCTCGTCACCACCTCGTTCGAGGCCACGATCGTGTCTTCGTGCGCCTGCGACAGCCCGAGCCTCGCGCTCGTCACGTCGAGCTTCTGCGCCTCGCCCGCCGCGAGCTTCGCCTCCGCCTGCTGCAGATGCAGCGCGTATTCGGTCTCGTTCGTCAACGCGACTTCCAGCAGCGCGTCGTCGGCCATCACGTCGAAGTACGCCGTCGCCACTTCGTTGAACACGCTGTACCCTTCGCGCACCAGCTCGTACTCCGCCGCGATGAGCCGCTCCACCTGCGCCGCCGCCTTCGCGCGGTTGCGCCCGAAATCGAACAGCAGCACGTCAAGCGACAGCCCCGCGCTGGCGTTGCCGTCCGTCCGCCACCGCATCGGATTGCGCGGCGCCGACGACTCCGAATAGGCCGCCGACGCAGACAAGTGCGGCGACGTCCACGGCGAATAACTCACGAGCGGCGCGTCCGCCGCGATCTCCCGCAGCGCGAGCCGCGCATCGTCGACGGCCAGCGCCGCCATCGTCATCGACGGACGGTTCGTCATCGCGAATTCCACCAGTTCCCGCAGCGAATAGCCGGAAAGATCCAGCTTCTCCGCTGCCTGCCGCGCGGCGCCGACACCCTTGCCGTGCAGCGCGCGCTGCGCTTCGGTGGCGTTGAAAACGGTCATGCAACCGGCCAGCATCGCCGTGCCGATCGACAAAACAAAAAATGTTTTTCGCTGCATGGAAACAAATTATATCAAATTCCACGCGCGTTGTGTTGATTCAGCCGCCCCCCGGCGGCGGCGTTCATCTGGCCGGCTTTCGCTCCGCCCGGCCGCCGTCTACTTCCTTCTCTTTCTTAAAGGCGCGGGACATCCCCCCGGAGAAATCCTCCCGCGCCTCCCTGAAAGCCTGCTTCGCCTCGCGCCAGGCGTTCGTCGACCAGCTCTTCGTCGCCCGCCAGGCGTTGGTGGACCAGCTCTTCGTCGATCGCCACGCCTCGTCGGCGCCTTTCCCGGCGTCGTGTATGGCGTCGCCCACCGCCTTCACCGCGCCGCGGTGGCGCCAGCACCGGTTGGAATCCTTTTCTGCGGGGTTCCCGCACTGCGCGCCGTCTTCGAGCACCGCCTGGCACCGCGGAACTTTCATCGTCGCTTCAAGCCCGCCCCATGCGTCCGCCGCCGCGAACATTGCGGCGGCGACCCCCGCGCCGGTCACCGCCGAGAGTACCATGTACAGTGAAAAGCTTCGTTTGTTCATACCGGCATTATACCACAATTCTCCGCGCTTTCTCAATCCCATAGCCAGGTCGACAGATAGCGCTCCCCGGTGTCCGGCAGCAGCACGACGACGGTCTTGCCGCTCCATTCCGCTTTCTTCGCGAGTTCCAGCGCCGCGAACGCCGCCGCGCCCGACGAGATGCCGACGAGCAGACCCTCCTTCGTGGCGAGCGCGCGCGCGGTGTTGCCGGCGTCTTCCGCCGAAACGGCGATGACGCCGTCGTATACGCCCGTGTCGAGCGTCTTCGGCACGAATCCGGCGCCTATGCCCTGAAGCATGTGCGGACCCGCCTCGCCGTGCGAAAGGACGGGGCTCGTGTCCGGTTCGACCGCGAACACTGCGACGGACGGCTTTTTCGACTTGAGAAAACGCCCGACGCCGGAGAGCGTGCCGCCCGTGCCCACTCCGGCGACGAACGCGTCTACCGCGCCTTCGGTGTCGGCCCATATCTCGGGGCCGGTCGTCGCCTCGTGTTCGGCGGGGTTGGCCTGGTTCTCGAACTGCTGCAGAATCACCGCCCCCGGCGTCGATTCGCGGAGCGCTTCTGCTTTCGCGATCGCGCCTTTCATTCCCTCGGCTCCCGGCGTGAGCACGATTTCAGCGCCGTAGGCCGCCGCCAGTTTCCGGCGTTCCACGCTCATCGTTTCGGGCATGGTCAGAACGAGATGATACCCCTTCACCGCCGAAACGAGCGCGAGACCGACGCCGGTGTTGCCGCTCGTGGGCTCGATGATCGTGGCGCAGGGCTTGAGCGAACCGTCTTTCTCCGCCGCGGCGACCATCGCGGCGGCGATGCGGTCTTTGACGCTGCCCGCCGGATTGAAATACTCCACTTTCGCCAGAACTCTGGCTCCGCCCTTGTTCATGGCGGGCGAAATCTCCACCAGCGGTGTGCCGCCCACGGTTTCCAGGATGTTTTTCAGTATGCTGGCCATTTTTTCTCCTTTACCGCCTCCGTCGGCCTGCCGGTTGCCGGCCGGTATAAAATGCTTTGCCTGATCAAAATGCGCAACCCTTCCGGTTCGCGGACGTGGCAGCCGAGATCAAGGCGCCTTTCCCAGACGTTGCCGCCTACGTCCCGCGCGGGCGTCGCCCCGTTCCACGGGCACATCGCCCGGCTCCCGGCCCTGTTGCAGGCCGCCGCCGCGACCGTCCCGGCGACGAGAAATCCCCCCCTCTTTGTTTTCATCGTCCGCTCCGCCGCCCCGGCTTTCAATCCCCGAAGAACACCACCGCCGCGCACGCCGCGTTGTTCAGCCGGTCGAACTTCGCCCTTATGACGGCCCGGCCGCGAGCGTCTTTCTCGACGGTGGCGTCACCGCCGATCCACAGCACCGGCCCGGCCGCCGCACGGGTGACGTAGACGTGTTCGCCGCGGTCGGTCGAAAAAATCACCACCGCCCCGCGCCCGCCGGATATCTTCTCGTGTATTTCGGGACTCGCCCCGATCCTGCCCGTGCGCACCGGCGACGCCGCTGTTATGTCGTCGCGGACTTTCTTGTACGCCGCGAGCGCTTCGGCGAACAGCCGGCGGCCTTCCGGCGGCACGCGGCGCAGCTCCCCCCAGATCCCGTTCTGCCCCAGCACGAGCGATCCGATGTTGATAAGCTGCGAAGACTCCGGGGGATCCGGCAGAAAGTGCGTCAGAAACAGCACCGACGGCACCCACTTGTCCATGTCGAGCGGCCCTCTCGCCACCCGCGCCCGCGCCGGCCCGGGGTAGACGTACACGTTCGCCCAGTGTGGAGGGTTGCTCCAGTCGTACGGCCGGTCCAGATCGGGATGGTACGGCCCGTTGTTCGAGGCGAAAAACTTGCCCGAAGCGAGAAACGCCAGCCCCACCGAACGGCCGCCTTCGGTCACGTCGAAATCGACTATCGCGTCGGGGCATTCGGCGCAGAGACGGTCTACGATCCTGCCCATGTAACGCACCTGCTCGAACGCGGCGCATTCGAATCGCTCCTGTTCCGGCACCATCGCGCCGCCGTGAAAATGCCCCGCCGCGTCGCACCAGAACTGCGGTATCGCGTCCCACTTGAAGTACGTTACTCCCCACTCCCGGTGCACGCGTATGAGCTCGTCGGCGAAGTCTTTCCAGTAGGGGCTCACGAGACAGAGATTCTGGCTCTCCTCCGTCTCCCACACGGCGTGTTTGCGCGTCTCCCTGCCCTTGAACATCACCTTGCAGGCAAGGTTGCGCTTCATGATGTCGCTCGACACGGCCGCCTCGGTCGGGCTGAACCACAGCCCGAGTTTCATGCCGCATTCCTTCGCCTTCGCGACGACCGGGCCGAGCCCGTTCGGAAAGCGCTCCCTGCTGACGCGCCAGTCGCCGGTCTTCTCGAACCACCCCGCGTCGATGACGAACACGTCAACGCCCATTTCGTGCGCGGCAGCGAGTTCGCCGAGAATGTCCTTCTCGTTCATGGTGTGCAGATAGCGCCGGCTGCCCCGCCACCAGTGGTCGCGCTCCTGCATCGCCCAGGTGTTGTAGAATATCCACGGCATGCGCGACGCCCGGTTGGGCGAGCAACGGCGCAGCAGAAAGGTCCTGAACGCCGCCGCCGCGTCGCCGGTGGCGCCCTTCACGACCGCCGCGTCGAACCACACCGTCTCGTACGGCGACGCCGCCGTGATTTCGCGTCCGCGCCAGTAGTTCCCTTTCACGGCGCGGAGTTCCACTTTCGAATCGGGCGACCCCCTGAACTCGATGAACGCGGTCGGACTCTGCGAACCGTGTTCGTAGGCGACAACCGCGGTCGAACCGCCGCCTTCGGCGGCGAGTATCGGGCCCATGAACGGCAGCGAATCTTCGAACTCGGCATCCGCGACGGCCCGCTCCGACAGCCGGTAGGTGTGGGCCGCCTGGCAGAACTCGCTCATGATCACCTCGGTGCGCTTCGGCCTGCCGGAAAGATCCGCCGAAAGGTACACGAGCCGGTCGCGGCCGCTTTTCTTGGTGAGACGGAACTTCGCCGCGCCCTTCGCCTTCAGTTCATAGCGGAAGCGCACCACCGGCGAATCTTCCGCCAGCCGCAGCCGCAAGACGAGCGCCGCGCCTTCAAGCGAAGCGACGTCGCCTTCGTACACGCGCTCGATTACGCCTTCGAAGACCGGCTTCTCGGCAACGTGGCGGAATCCGCGGACCGCCGCGGTCACCTCGCGACCGTCGACCTCGAAAAGCGGGGCGCCGAAAACGAGTCCGCCCCTCGCACCCTTCGACGAGAGCGCCCACAGCCCGCCGCCGCCGGGCGCGACGTCCACCGCCGCCGGCGATGCCGCCCATATAAACCATCATGTTGCAGGGGCAGACCATATC
>JAGCAM010000054.1 GCA_017652705.1 Kiritimatiellia bacterium
CGTGATGATACCGATACGGGTTTCGGTGCCGGGGGCGAAGACGCCGCGCACCGGCGTCGTGAAAGACGGAATCTGGAAACACGACTTCAAGCGCCCGCTGGCGGACGCCGAAGTGTTCAATCTCGCCAGCGGACAAACAGCGAGAACCGGCGGTTGACGCGGTGAAAAATCCCGACAGGGAAGGCGAAGGAGGGGAATTGTGAAACGAATTGTTTTTTCATGCGGGCTGCTGGCGGCGTTCTCAGTCTTTGGCGCGCCGTCGCCCGAGGCGCCGGTGCGGCGGGAAATCGCGGTGAGCGTCATCGGCCTGCAGCGGCCGGAGTATCCCGTCGCCGAGGAGAGCGTCGAGCGGGTGATCGAATACTGGAAGCGCGGCATGGACAGGGAAATCGGGAACAGGCCGGATCTGATCGTTCTGCCGGAGTGCTGCGACACGCTGCCGGCGGCGAGTGCGGACCAGGCGGTCAAGGCGCGTTGGACGAGGATGCGCGGCACCCGCGTGCTGGACGCCATGCGCGCCTACGCGAATGAGCATTCGTGCTACATCGTCTACGCCTCGCATCGCGTGCGGGACGACGGACGCTTCGCGAACTCTTCTTTCCTCGTCGACAGAGCCGGCAAGGTCGCCGCCGTATACGACAAGGTGTTCCCGACGGCGGGCGAAGCCGAGAGCGGGGAGTGCCCGGTGGTGCCGGGGACGGAAGCGGTGGTGGCTGACACCGACTTCGGGCGCGTCGGATTCGTCATCTGCTTCGATTTGAACTTCACCGAACTGATGAAGCAGTACGCGGCGAAGCGTCCGGACGTTCTGGTGTTTTCGTCGATGTTCGACGGCGATTTCCTGCAGCGGAACTGGGCGAGGGAATGCCAGTCGTACGTCGTGTCGTCCACGGGCCTGTCGATTCTGCCCGGCCGCGTCATCGGTCCGGCCGGGGAAGAGCTGCGCAACGAGAATTACTACATGCCCACGTTCACGGCGAAGATCAACACCAACTGCCGGGTGCTGCATCTCGATTTCAACCGCGACAAGTTCCCGGCGGTGATCGCGAAATACGGCCGCCGGGTGGAGTTCCGCAACCCCGGCGGCGTCGGCACGTTCACGCTGTTGTCGCACGATCCGGCGCTGCCGGTCGACGAAGTCATGCGCGAGTTCGGCCTCGAGCCGTTCACCGATTACATGATCCGTTCCCGGACGGTGCGCGAAACCTCGCTCCGGCGGGTCGCCCCGGGCAGGTAGCCCGACACAGGTAGCCGGGGCGGTTGCGTTTTGCGCGGCGTTAGTGTAGAATATTCACCATCCGGCAACGTTATTCAACCCTTACGGAGAGAAACATGAACAGACGTGAATTCATCAAGGCTGGCGCGGGGGCGTTCTTCATCGCGTCGGCGGGCAGGGCAATCGGCGCCGGAGCGGCGTCCAACCGGGTAAGGCTGGCGATCATAGGCTGTCACGAGAAGGGTCGCGGCTTCGTCGTCATGAAAGAGGCGATGAAGGTTCCGGGCGTCGAAATCGCCTGCGTGTGCGACGTCGACAGCCGTGCGCGGGAATTCGCCGCCGACTTCGTCCTGAAGGCGACCGGCGTCAAGCCGAGGATGGAGGCCGACCTCCGCAAGGTGGTCAATATGCCTGACATCGACGGCGTCGTATCGGAAACGCCCGACCACATCCACGCCTATTCAGCGATCGCGGCGATGCGGGCGGGCAAGGCCGTCTACGTCGAGAAGCCGTGCTGCTTCTGCCCCGAGGAGGGACAGATTCTGATGCGCGTGGCGAAGGAGACCGGGGCGGTGCTGCAGGTCGGCAACCAGCGCCGCGCGTCGCTCGTGATCCGCGCCGCGCTCGACTGGCTCTGGGAGACCGGCGCGATCGGCGAAATGCGCTGGGGAAAGGCCTGGTACATGAACAACCGCGCGTCCATCGGCCGCGGCAGGGTGTCCGCCGTGCCGGAGTGGCTGGACTGGGACCTCTGGCAGGGCCCGGCGCCGCGCACCGAGTTCCGCGACAACGTCGTGCACTACAACTGGCACTGGTTCCGCCGCTGGGGCACTTCGGAGATGGGCAACAACGCGCCGCACTTCGCGGACATCTCGCGCTGGGCGCTCGGCCTCAACTCGTTTCCCGAATCGGTCACCTGTTCGGGGGAGCGGCTCTTCGGCCGCGGCGACGACTACGAGTGGCCAGACACGTTCAACGCCTCGTTCAAGTACCCGAACGGCAAGTTCATCACTTTCGAACTCGCCAGCCACTGCAACTGGAAGCCGTACATGGACACGGTCACCGGCGCGATGGTCTACGGCACGAAGGGGTCGGTGTTCTTCGGCCCGTCAGACACGGTGCAGGTTTTCGACGGGAAATCGAAACTCATCAAGGAGTGGACGGCGGACGGCGTCGTGAAGGAGCAGATGACCATCTCCACCACCAACCCCACCGCCGGCCTGAACGTGCTGCACCTGACGAATTTCGTGGAGTGTCTGCGCGCGAAAAACGCCGCCACCTACGTCCCGGCCGACCAGGGGGTGATGTCGTCGGTGCTGCCGCTTCTCGCTAACATCGCGACCGACGCCGGAGAGACAATCCATCTCGACCCGGCGACAGGCCGCCTCCTCGGAGGCGGCGTCGTGAAGGGCTGGGCCCGCGAATACCAGAAGGGCTGGGAGCTCGCATAGCCGGGCAAGAGAGGGTGGTTGGCGCGATAGCGCGATAGTCTGTAAAGGAGGTGTCGGAGTGAAGAAAAGGTTCATGAAGGTCGCTATGGCGGTGTTCGCGGCAGCGCTTTTGCCGCCGGTCGGCATCACGGCTTTCGCCGATGATGCCTACATTCAGACATCCGGTGCGCAGATTATCGACACCGGCTACTATCCCAACCCCCAAACCAAGGTCGTCGTCGACTGGTCGTACGTCGACACCTCGACCAAGCAGCAGCGTATTTTCGGGGTGCAGACGGACAACGATTCCTACCTCACTTTCGCCTCGTATATAAACGGCAACGGGCAATATGCGTGGGCGGCGAAGGACGGCGCCGGCAACTGGACGTCCACCGGTGTCGGGGTGAACAAAGACCGGTGCCAGCTGACGATGGATCTGCCCGGCCAGCACATCATGCTCGTAAAGGCCGGTGTCACGAAATACAACCTCACCTCCGGGCTGCCGACCGCCACCAAGACGAGCGCGGCTCCGCTCGCCCTCTTCGGCATACCCTCCGGCAGCGGATATGCATATTACGGTTCCGTGAAGTTCTATTCGATGCAGATATGGGAAGGCGCGCGACTCGTCCATTATTTTCTGCCCTACAAGAGCGGCGAGACCGTCGGGGTGAAAGATATCGTTGACGGCTCGGTGCACGTCTCCGCCACTGCGACTGCCATCACGCAGAGCGGCGGCGACATCGACGACAACCCTTCCGGCGACGCGGCGATGCTGGCCGCCGCCGGCTACCGCTTCAACGAAACGGCCGGCAAGATCGAAGCGGGTCTCAGCGTCGACTTCGATCAGGACTGCGGCGGCATGGAGGCGGACGGGGTCGCGGTGAGCTCCGGCTGGGCCGTCTGGTGCGCCATCGGCGGCACCGTCACCCTGACGCCGGTTCCCGCGGCGGGATACAAGTTCTACGCATGGGAAGGCGACATCGACGGGGTCGTCGTCTCCGCCGCAGGGGTGGCGACGGTGCCGATTCCCCGGCCGCGCACTCTGAGGTGCGTTTTCACCGACGCGTCGCGGGCGGGTGTCCGCCGGGTGTGGACCGGCGGTGCGGGGCGTGACTGGGGCGAGGCCGACAACTGGCAGCCGACCGGTGCGCCGTCGACCGGCGACGACGTGGTGATCGCCGCCGGCAATTCGGCGGTGATCGCCGCCGAAAGCGCCGCGCTGAACTCCTTCACCCTCGGCGGAACCTTGACCTTCACCAACTGGCTGACGAAACTCTCCGCGTCTACGGTCGTCATTTCCAACGGCGCCACCGTCACCTGCGCCGGACCCTACAACGACACGACCGACATGTCCAACCGCGTGTGGATCGCCGCCGCGGATTCATTCACTCTCGCCAGCGGGGGCAAGATCAACGTCACAGAGCGCGGCTACGGTTCGGTGACCAACGTCTCAGGCACCGGTCTGGGGCCGGGCAAATGCGGGTGGGGCAGCGGCGCGGCCTACGGCGGCTGCACCGCTGCGCGCGATCCCTACGGCAACGCCGCCGCGCCGCTCGACCCCGGCACTTCAGGGGGTACACGCACCGCCAGTTACCGCAAATGGCCCGGCGGCGGCGCGGTGTTTCTCGACTGCCCGGCCGCGCGGGTCGAAATCAACGGCTCAATCACCGCGGACGGCCACAACGGCGGCGAATGGGCGTACGGGCCTTCCACCGGCGGTTCGATTTACATCAGGGCGAAAAATTTCGTTTCCGCCGGCGCCACCATCACCGCCATCGGGGGCAACCGTGCAGGACGCGCGAACGCCGCCTCCGGCGGCCGCATCTCGATCGTCTACGACACGGCGGTGCAGAGCGCGGACGACGTCGACTCCTCCACGCGCATCTCGGCCGCCGGCGGCAAGGGCGGCAACAACTGGGCGATACCGAACGGACAGGCGTATTCCAACGGATACACGGATACGGACGACAACGGGCGCTGGGCGCGGCCGGGCACGGTGTATTTCCCCGACGACCGGCTGCTCGGCAAGGTGCTGAGCAATCCAACAGGCTTCAGCGGCGAGATCGTGCTCGGCTCGGGCAAAGATGCGGTGATCTCGAACGGGTTTACGATGTCGAACGGCTACATCGTTTTCGGCAACGAGCTGACCAACGTGGTGGTTAAAGGCGACGTGGCGCTCAACGGCGTCAACGCCTATCTCTCGGTCGGCGCGAGCAGGAAGTATCCCGGGTTCGTGCGCACGTTCAATTTCGTCTCGGACGCGGCCGTCGCCCCGCGGCTGGAGATCTGCGGCGATCTGACGATGACGCTCGGTTCTCGTCTCGATCTGCTCGGGGTGATGACGCCCGGCTGGAACGAAGGCGTGCCGGGCGGAGTGCTCGACGTGAAAGGCGACATCGTGATGAGCGGGCAGGCGCAGGACACGGCGAGGGGGCTGCCGGCGCTGACTTCGGTGGTCTACTGCGCGTCGTGCGCGACGAACGGGACCGGCTACCACATTTTCGCGAGCAACGTCAACATCGGCGTGGAAGGGCGCTTCGACGGGCGCGAACACGGTTATCAGCAGTGGAAGAGCAAGTCGGACAGTTCGTCGCGCGGCCCCGGCCGGGGGTCCCAGACGATAGGCGCAGGGCACGGCGGCGCCGGTTACGGGGCGAACGCCACGTACGGCAAGACGTACGGGGAGGAGATGCGGCCGTGCACGCCGGGTTCGTCGGGCGCGCCGAAGACCGAAATGGCCAACCGAAGCGGTTCGTACAACCAGAGTCCCGGCGGCGGGGCGTTCCGCATAACGGCCTACAACGCCCTTGACGTGTACGGCCAGATACGGGTGGACGCGCTGCGCGTCTACGGCGACGGCGGCGGCGGCTCCGGTGGTTCGCTGTGGCTGGAGGGCAAGACTTTCCACGCGGCGGCGGGGGCGCTGATTTCGGCGGCCGGGGCGACCGCCTACAACGCGGCGGCAGGCGGCGGCGGCAGAATCGCGCTGTGGATCGGCGCGCCGGGCTGCGACTATTCCGAAATCGCCGCGTACTCCGAAACCACGGTGGGCGAGATCGACGCCTCGGGGGCGGTGTTCGACGTCTCCGGCGGCAAGACGGTTTCCGGCGGCGAGGGCTGCGCTTCGGCCGGCGACGGCACGCTGAAGATTTACAATGCGGTGCCGAAAGGGCAGAACCTCGAAGTCGTCAGCGAACCGCTCGACGCCTTCGGCGAATGCGACCCGGGCTGGGGCTCCCACGTTGTTTCCGCCGGGCGGCACGTGTTCACGGCGACCGACGTCACCAACCAGTCCGAGCGGGTGCGCTGCCGCTGCACCGGCTGGCGGATGGAGAAGTTAGACGTTTCGACCGGCGAATACGGCATCTACTCTTTCGGCAACACGCCGACCTGCGATTTCACGATGGACGACGGCGTCTACCGGCTGAGCTGGATCTGGACCAAGGAGGTGGAACTGACCGCGACTCCCGACGCAGGCGGCGCGGTGCAGTTTTCGCCGCCGCCCAAAGACGCCGGCTGGTACACTCTCGGCGACTCCGTCACGCTGACGCCGGCGGCGGAGGCTGGCTACGTCTTCACGATGTGGAGCGGGGACGTCGACGCCGCAAATTCGCTCGACAATCCGCTCGTGGTGGCGGCCGACGCCGCGAAGACGCTCAACTGCGGATTCCAGGCGACGGTGCCGGGCGGGCAGCTGTTCACCTGGACCGGTGAATCCGGCAGCGGCAAGTGGTACGACACCGGCAACTGGCGCAACAGCGGCGACCAGCACGGGCTGCCGTCGGTCGACGACACGGTCGCGATACCGGCTGATTCGGGGACGATTCTCCTCGACCGGCCGTCGGCGCAGTTGTCGGCGTTCTCGATCGCTTCCGGTTCGACGCTCGTCTTCACCAACTGGACGACCGCGCTGCGTGCTGGGACGGTCACGCTCGGTTCCAATTCGACGGTAACCTGCGCAGGGCCGTTCTCCGACCGGTACACCCCAGTTTACAAGAACATCGACATGTCCAACCGGGTGTGGTTCGTCTGCAACGATTTCACGCTGTCGACCGCGGCGGTCATAGACGTCAACTACAAAGGTTACGGCGAACCTGCGGGGATTTCGTCGAGCGCGGAACGTTCGTACGGACCGGGCGGAACGCCGTCGTACTACTGCGGCGGCACGCACGGCGGGGTCGGCGGCAAAGGGGTCTCCGGGGTGGTGATGCGGCGCGAGTACGATTCGGTCTCGGCGCCGTTCCTGGCGGGCTCTTCCGGCGGGGTCGGCGGCTGGAACGCGGGCCGGGCCAGCGCCGGCGGCGGCGTGGTGCGGGTTGAGGCGACCGGCACGGTTACGCTTGACGGCACGATAACGGCGAACGGCGTCAGCGGCGACAACTTCCGGGCGAGCGGCGGCGGCGCGGGCGGCAGCGTGTACATTTCGGCGCGCAGGTTCGTGGCGGAAGGCGGGGTGGTGAGCGCCTCGGGCGGCGTCAGCCGCAACGACGCCCAGTGCGGCGGCGGCGGCGGCAGAATCGCACTGCGTTACGACACCGCCGCGCAGGACATGGCCGACATCGTATCGCTCGCCCTCGACGTCGCGCCGGGCGCTCCGGCGTCCGCGCCGCTCAAATACCGCGACACGCAGGCGCGGCCGGGCACGATATGGTGTCCGGACGACCGGCTTTTCGTGAAATTCGCCGGGACCGACGCGCTCAAGGGCGTGCTGGTGCCGGGCGACGCGGGCGAGTTGACGTTCGCCGGGCTGACGGTGTCCAACACCTATCTGTCGATCGGTTCGCAGGTGACGAATCTGCACATCGCCGGCGATCTGCGCATCGCCGGCGGCAACACGCGGTTCTGGTTCGGGGCCGGCGACTTGCTGTACAATTCGACGGAAATGTTGCGGTTCACGTCGGAGCGACGTCAGTTCACGCTGACGGTGGACGGCGATCTGACGGTTACCGGGGGCGCCGCGGCGGATTTCCACCCCGCGCCGACCAACGGTACGGACGGAGCGCAGGGCGGGTTTGTCAACGTCGGGGGAGACTTCACGGTGGAAGGTCTCGGCTCGGTCACTTCGGTGGTGCGCGTCGGGGCGCACCCGCTGGTGGGCTCGACGATTCACTTCACCGCCGGCAACATCAACGTGCGGCGGAGCGGCTGGATGACCGCAGACGCGCTCGGCTGGGGGGTGGGCGTCGGCATGTGGGGCGGAGCGCGCGGGCCGGGCAAAGGGTCGACGAGCAACACCGACCTCACCGTGGCGGTCGGCGCGGGGCACGGCGGCAAGGGAGTGCGCGGAACGGGGAGTGTCGGCGCGGTCTACGATTCCGAGACGCGCCCGGCGATGGCCGGTTCTTCCGGCAAAAGCGAATGGTCGTGGTCCAACGACGGCGGCGGCTACCTTCATCTGCGCTCGCGGGGTGACTTCACGCTCGGCGGCAGAATCTCGGCCGACGCCTGGCAGGGCACCTACAACCGTTCCAGCGCCCCTTCCGGCGGCGGCGTGCTGCTCGAAGCGCGGCGGTTCTCGGCGGATTCCAACGCGGTGGTCACCGCGCGCGGCGGTAGCCATGCGGACAACAACGGCGCGGCGGGCGGCGGCGGCAGAATCGCGGTGTGGACCGGCGAAGCGTGGAACCCGAAGATGCGCGGGAACGCGATCAGGGAACTGGCGGTCGCCGACGTCTTCGCGGATCCTCGGGGCGTTTCCGCCGCGGGCGGCACCACGCCGAACGGGCAGACGTACGGAGAAGACGGCACGGTGAAGATATACGAAGCCAATGTGCCGGGCTTTCTGCTGCTGCTCAGGTGACGGCAACCGGGTGCGGCCGGTTTTTGCGGGGGGGCGAAAAAGTTCCACCCACCCCCTTGCGTAATTCGGAGTGTTTTGATATACTACGCAAATATTCGACCACTCATGAGAGTAAAATAACGATGAAAGTACGTAGTTCCGTTCGTCGCATCTGCGAGAACTGCCGTGTCATCCGCCGCAAAGGCGTGGTGCGCGTTATCTGCACAAACCCGCGTCACAAGCAGTGCCAGGGCTGAGAAAGGTAAACGAAACATGCCGAGAATGATGGGCGTTGAAATACCGGGGAAGAAGCACATCCGCTTCGCTCTGCGGTACATCCACGGTATCGGGCCGAAACGTTCCGACGACGTTTTGGCGGCGACGAAGGTGGATCCTATGAAGAAGGCCGACGATATCACGCAGGATGAAATCCACGCGATAACGACGTACATACAGGATCATTACCGGGTTGAGGGCGATCTCCGCCGCGAAGTTTCGCAGAACATCCGCCGTTTGATCCAGATCGGGTCGTACCGCGGTCTCCGTCACAAGAAGGGTCTGCCCGTCCGCGGCCAGCGCACGAAGACCAACGCCCGCACGAGGAAGGGCGGCAAGCGCGTGTCGATCGCGATGCCCAAGCAGGCTGGTCGTTGAGCGGAGGCGTCATAAGATATGAGCGAAGAAAAAAATCGTGCAGAAGCCGCGCCAGCCGCGGCGGGCGCCTCACCGGCGCCGGAAGGGGCCGCTGAAGAGGCGGCCGCAAAGGTCAAACGCGGTGGCAAGTCGATACCGGCCGGCATCGCGTTCATCCGGTCGACATTCAACAACACGCAGGTTTCGATAGCGGACGCGCGCGGCGGGGTGATAAGCTGGAGTTCCGCCGGCAAAGCGGGCTTCAAGGGGTCGCGCAAGTCGACGGCGTTCGCGGCGACGATGGTCGCGCAGGACGCCGCCCGCACGGCGGTGGCGAAAGGCATGCACGAGTGCGAAGTTCGCATGCAGGGCGCCGGGGCCGGCCGCGAGAGCGCGGTGCGCGCCATCCAGGCGGCCGGCATCCGCGTCACGCAGATCACCGACACGACGCCGGTTCCGCACAACGGTTGCCGCGCGCGCAAGCGCAGGAGGGTTTGATCATGGGTCGATACACAGGTCCGGTTTGCCGTCAGTGCCGCCGCGAGGGGCAGAAGCTGTTTCTCAAGGGGGCGCGCTGCTACATGGCGAAGTGCCCGATCGATCAGGGCACCGGTGCGCCCGGCATGCACGTCGGCCGTCGCGCGAAGAAGATGTCCGAATACGGCAGCCAGCTGCGCCAGAAGCAGGCGCTGCGCCGCCAGTACGGCATGGGCGAGCTGCAGTTCCGCCGGTTTTTCGCCGAAGCGCTGCGCCGCAAGGGCGTGACGGGCGAGAATCTGCTTCAGATGCTGGAGATGCGTCTCGACAACGTGGTGTACCGTCTCGGGTTCGCGCCGAGCCGTCGTTCCGCGCGGCAGTTCGTGCTGCACGGTCACGTGCTGGTGAACGGCCGCAAGGCGGCGGTGCCGTCGGCGGTCCTCCGGGTGGGCGACATCGTGGCGGTGAAGGACGCGCCGAAGTCGCGCGAAGCCGCGAACCGTTCGGTTGAAGCGGCCACCGGCGCCCAGCTGCCGATATGGGTGCAGTTCGACCGAGCCGGCCTGAAGGCCGAAATCCTCGCGGTTCCGACCCGCGAGCAGATCGCCCCGACCGTTGACGAGCAGGCCGTCGTTGAATTGTATTCGCGCTGACCGCCGTGGTTTTTTTTCATCAACTTTTGCAAGGGAGGTAACACATGCCTATCCGTCTGAGCCGATTTGAGATGCCGCATGCCGTCCAGCTGGACGAGGCGACAAAGACCGAAACGTACACGCGCTTCACCGCGGAACCTTTCGAGATCGGCTACGCGCGCACGATCGGCAACTCTCTCCGCCGGGTTCTGCTGAGCTCGATCGAAGGGGCGGCGATTTCGTCCGTTAAAATCAAGGGGGTGAACCACGAGTTCTCGACCATCCGCGGCTGCGCGGAGGACGTGGCCGACATCATCCTCAACCTGAAGCGGGTGCTGCTCAAGACCTACAGCCGCGACGCGCTGTCGATCTCCGTCAAGGCGGAGGGTCCGTGCAAGGTGACCGCCGGCGATTTCGCCAAGGAGAACAACGTCGAGGTGCTCAATCCGCGGCAGGAGATATGCACGCTCGACGTGGACGGCGAGCTGGAGATGGATTGCGAGGTGCGCACCGGCCGCGGCTTCTGCCTCGCCGAAGGCAACAAGCGCCCCGACCAGGAGATCGGCCGCATCGCGATCGATTCGATATTCTCGCCGGTGACGCGCGTCAATTTTCTCGTTGAGAACACGCGGGTCGGTCAGCGCACCGACTACGAGAAGCTCGTGCTGGACGTGTGGACCGACGGCCGCATTTCGCCCGAAGAGGCGCTGAGGACCGCCGGCGCGGTTCTCCGCCGCCATCTGGACGTGTTCGTCGACTCCGCCGGCGAGCAGGTTCTCGAGTTCGACGACTCGGCGGGCAAGGACGCCGACGAGCGCGAACGGCTGCGCAAGCTCCTGAACATGTCGGTCAACGAGATAGAGCTGTCGGTCCGCGCGGCGAACTGCCTCAACAACGCCAACATCTCGACGGTCGGCGAACTGGCGATGAAGACCGAGGCGGACATGCTCAAGTACCGTAATTTCGGCAAGAAGTCGCTTACCGAAATCAAGGACAAGCTCATTTCGCTCGGGCTTTCGCTCGGCTACAAGTTCGACACCTCCCTGCTGGCCGAAGGCAAAGACCAGAAGAAGAAATAAAAGGAAAAGCAAGACATGCGTCACCAGAGAGTAATGAAGAAATTCGGCCGCTCCACCGAGCACCGCCGGATGCTGATGAAGAGTCTCGTAACCAATCTTATTCTCGCGGAGTCGATCAAGACGACGCTGCCGAAGGCGAAGGAGGCCCGCAAGGCGGCCGACAAGATCGTCACCGTCGCGAAGAAGGGCGACCTGGCGGCGCGCCGGCTCGCGGCGTCGCGGCTGCTCGACCCGAAGGCGGTGCAGAAGCTTTTCGACAAAATCGCGCCGGCGATGAAAGACCGCAGGGGCGGCTACACCCGCATCGTCAAGCTGGGCACCCGCCGCGGCGACGCGGCGGAAATGTGCGTTCTGCAGTTCGTGACGGCGGCGGAACCGGCCGCCGGCGGCGACGTCAAGAAGGAGAGTGAAGCGACCGCGAAGGAGGTTAAGTAATGGCCATTGTGCTGAAGCTGAAAAAAGGCGAGACGGTGGAACGCGGTCTCAAGCGCCTTAAGAAGGTGCTCGACCGCGAAGGGCTGATCAAGAAGCTGCGCGACGACCGCTATTTCGAGAAGCCCTGCGTGAAGGCGCGCAAGAAATCGCAGCGCGCGCGCATCCGCAACCGTTCCCGCCGCGGCCGCATGGAACTCAACTGAGCCGCGCCTGCGGCCGCCGCGCACCCGGTGGGTCTTGACCGGCCGCCTTTTTTTCGGTATCATATCCGCAGTTGGACAAAAAGGAGGGATAAGATGCTTTTAGGTTTTCTTCAGAATATAGGTCCGTGGCAGCTGATCATCTGCGTGGTGGTGGCGTTCGTCCTTTTCGGCGGCGCCAAAAAGATACCCGATCTCGCGAAGGCGCTCGGCAAGGCCAAGAGCGAATTCAAGAAGGGCATCGCCGAAGGCGCGAAAGAAGAGGCCGAAGCCGCCAGGACCGAAGAAGAGCCCGCCAAAGAACTGGTCTGACCGGCGCGGAGGCGCGCGTTGGCGAGCGAACTCATCAGGCGGCGTCTGGCGGAAGTGCCGCCACGCCCCGGATGCTATCTCATGCGGGATCGCCGGGGCGAGATAATCTACATCGGAAAGGCCAAAAACCTCAGGCGCCGCGTGTCTTCGTATTTCCGCCCGGGCGCGCGGCACGCCCCGAAAGTGCGCTCGATGGTCGACACGGTGTACGACTTCGAGTTCATGACCGTCAGGAACGAGGCGGAGTCCCTGCTGACCGAAGCGTCGCTCATAAAAAAATACAAGCCTCGCTTCAACGTTCTCATGCGCGACGACAAGCGGTATCTCGCGCTCCGCGCCGATCAGTCGGCGGAGTGGCCGCGTTTCACCTGCTGCCGGATCGTCCGCGACGACGGGGCGAGGTATTTCGGCCCGTTTCCGTCGGCGGCGGTGGTGCGCACCGCCAAGGACTTCGCCGAAAAACGCTACGGCATCCGCGAATGCGAAGCGATCTCCCCCGGCGAAGAGAACCACCGCCACTGTCTGGCGGACGTCATCCGCACCTGTTCGGCACCGTGTCTCGGGCGGATATCCGCGGCGGAATACCGCGAACGCTTCGCCGAGGCGTGCGCGTTTCTGGAGGGGCGGCGGCCGGCGGTTCTGGCGGAGGTCGGCGAGCGCATGCGGACGGCGGCGGAAAAGGGCGACTACGAGACCGCCGCGAAGCTGCGCGACACCGCGTTCGCGATCAGGGAGATGACTAAAGCCCATTTCACCCGCAAGTCGCCGCGGATGCGGGAAGAGGACGCCGCCCGCGGGCTCGCCGAACTGGCCGGCGCGATCGGGCTTGCATCGCCGCCCGGGATCATTGAATGCGTCGACATTTCAAACCTGTTCGGAACCGATTCGGTGGCGTCGATGGTGGTTGCGAAAAACGGACTGCCGGACGGGCGCCTCTACCGTCATTTCCGCATCCGCACGGTGGAGGGGGCGGACGATCCAAGGTCGATGGCCGAAGTGGTGCGACGTCGCTACGGGCCGGATTCCACGCTGACGGCGACGTCGCCGCGGGCGGATCTGTTCGTCTGCGACGGCGGCATCACCCAGCTGAACGCGGCGCGCGCGGCGTTCGCGGAGATCGGGGTGACGGACATACCGACGATCGGCCTCGCCGAGCGTCAGGAGGAGATTGTGTTCGGCGACGGGCGGGAGAATCTGCTGCTGCCGAGGGATTCCGAGGCGCTGTTCGTGCTGACGCGGCTGAGGGACGAAGCGCACCGCTTCGCCATAACGTATCACCGCGGCGTCCGCGAGCGGCACATCCGCGAGTCGGTGCTGGACGAGATTCCCGGCATCGGCGAAGCGAAGAAGCTGAAGTTGCTGCGGCGGTTCGGTTCGGTGCGCGGCGTGGCGCGCGCCGGGGTGGAGGAGATCGCGTCGGTCGCCGGCGTGAACGCCGAGACCGCCGCGGAAATTCAAAGAAGGGTGCGGAGCCCCTTGCGCCGGACGGACGGTTTTGATATAATACGCAGCCAATGACTCATCGGGGGCTAACCGGTGACTGATTGTAAACCAGCGGACAAAACCCCGGATAAAGGGCACAAATCCGCGCAATGAAGAAAAGAGGGAGAAAATGCAGAAGAGCTATCGTGCTCCGAATCCCGGCGCCAACCGCGCGTGGTTCGTTGTAGACGCGAAAGACAGGCCGCTCGGCCGTCTCGCCGTCGTTATCGCCAACAAACTTAGGGCGAAAGACCTGCCGACGTTCGATCCGTCGGTCGACGCCGGAGCTTTCGTGATCGTCGTGAACGCCGCGCAGGTGAAACTCACCGGTCGCAAGGAGGAGCAGAAGCTGTACCACCGCTACAGCGGCTACCGCAACGGGCTGAAGACGTTCACCGCCGCCGTCATGCGCGCGTCGCATCCCGACCGCATGATCAAAGAGGCGGTGTGGGGCATGCTGCCGAAGAACAACATCGCGCGCAAGATGATGACGCGGCTCAAAGTCTTCGCCGGCGCCGAACACACCCACGCCGCCCAGAAGCCGGTTGAAATCAAACTCTAAGGGAGGATTTTGAAAATGGCAACCAAGAAGGCAATTTCGTCCGGAACCGGCCGCCGCAAGACGGCGACCGCCCGCGTGAACCTCATGGAGGGCAAGGGTGAATGGACGGTGAACGGAGTCAAGCTCGAGGAGTACATACCGAGCGAAGCGCTGCGCGACTATCTCAGGCAGCCGGTGGGCATCAGCGGCTATGACATGACGAAGGTCGACGTGGTGGTGTTCGCGAAGGGCGGCGGCATTTCCGGTCAGGCGGGGGCGATCCGCCACGGTCTCGCCCGCGCCATCGTCGAGGCCGACGAAACGACGCGCGCGGTGCTGAAGAAGGCCGGGTGCATGACCCGCGACAGCCGTATGAAGGAGCGCAAGAAACCCGGCCAGCCGGGCGCCCGCAAGCGTTTCCAGTTCTCGAAACGCTGATGCGCGCGTTCGCGGCGGCTTAACCGCCGCCGCGGTTTTTTACAGATATACGTTCTCGTGATTTCGCAGAGATGGCATTCGGTTTTTTGAAGAAGATAGCGTCGGTGTTCACCGGCGGGGCCGCCCCGGCGGCAAAGGACGGCGGCAAAAGGAATCGCGGCGGCAAAGGCCGCGGAGGCGCCGGGCAGGGCAACCGGCAGCAGCAGGGGCAGCCCGGCAAGAAAGGCGGCAAGCCCCAGCACGGCGGCAGGCAGCCGCAGCAGAAGGGCCGTCCGCAGCAGAAGCCCCAGCAGCAGAAAGACCATCCCCCGCGCGGTGCGCAGGGGGGGCAGCCCGGCAAAAACGA
>JAGCAM010000055.1 GCA_017652705.1 Kiritimatiellia bacterium
CGTATTCCGGCCCCATCTCCTCCAACTGTTTCTCAAGGTCAGCGTTCATCGAACATCTCCTTCAGCTTCTCAAGCGCGTTGTGCATTCTCGACTTCACGGTGCCCGCCGGTATGCCGAGTATTTCCGACACCTCGGCGTACGGCAGATCCTGGAAGACCGCGAGTTCGACCACCTCGCGCAGCGGTTCCGACAGCCGCGACACCGCCCAGCGCACGTCCTCCGCCGCGCACGGCGCCGGCGGCTCCGCCGACGCAGGCCGCTCTTCCCCCCACTTCCCCTCCCGGCTGCCGCGGTTCGCACCCCGGCGCAAGGCGTCGATGCGGACCTGCCGCGCGATCAGAAAGAGAAAAGTCGAGAGTTTCGCCGAGGTCTTGTACCGGCCGCGGTATTTCCACAACCGCAGGTACGTCTCCTGCACGAGATCTTCTCCCTCACAGTATGAAACGCCCTGACGCCAGAAGAAGTTCAGCAGATTTTTCGAATATTTCGCCGCCTCCGCCATGAGCGCTTCACCGGACATAATCGGCAAGCCCCCCCGCGAGAGCGGAATATTCGAGATACGCGCCCGAATACGCCCAGGCCAGCAGCAGCAGTGCGCCGATGCCGGCGCCCGTCAACATGCCGAACAGCGCGTCGGAGGGCTGCGCGAGCAGACCGTTGACAAGTTTCTTGACGGCCAGCCTCACCGTGCCGAACATCAGCAGCGCCGCGACCAGAACGCAGGCCGCCCGCAGCCATGCCGTCTGCGTGAACCTGGACGAATAAACCCAGCCGAACGTCGAAACCGCCGCCGCCGCGAGCGTGGCGAGAGCGAAGCCGAGCGTTCCCGAAAAGCCCCGGAAAAGCCCCGTCACCGCCATCACCAGCGTGACGCCGCACAAGACGTAATCAGCCGTCTGGAATTCGCCGCCCACGCCGGATCCGTCATTATTTCTTCTTCACCGGCATCGAATCGCGGTACGACTGGTACGCCTTGGCGATGTTCGCCTTGCCTCCGACCCGGCGCAGCGCGCGTATCAGACCGTCCAGCGCGTCGAGCGACGACGGGCTCGCGGCCACCGCCCTTGAGTATATCTCCACCGCCTGCGAATGCAGCCCCAGCCGCGCCGCCATCGCACCGGTTGCCAGAAATGTCGATATCGCGCTCGGCCGCAGTTCGCACGCAAGCCGGTAGTTTTCGAACGCCTTCATCTGACCGGCCTTCGACGAATCAGACCGTTCCCACGCCCGCGCAAGGCCGAACGCCGCCGGATACGACAGCGGGTCCAGCCGCAGCGCCTCCTGGTACGCGCCGCGGGCGGCCTTGATCTGGTTCTTCTTCAAGGCGGCTTCCGCCATGGCGATCGCCGAAGCGCTCGCCGAACTGTCCCGCCGGGCGACGCCGGGCCGCTCCGCCGCGTTGCGCGATATCGCCTCTTTAAGCGCCGGTATCACCGTGCGCTGCACCTTCTGCACCCGGGGGCCGGCCTCCGTGTCGAGGCGTATGAATATCTCGAACTGCTCCAGCGACGCTTCCAGATATTCAAACGCGTCGCGGTAAAGAAAGCCGAGATGGTACCACGCCGCCGCGTTGCGCCGGTTCAACCGTATCGCGCGCAGAAATGAGATCCTCGCCAGATGATGGTTCTCGCAGGCCATCTCGACCACCCCCAGCCCCGCCAGCCCCTGCGAGCGCAGCTCCGTCCCGAGGCTGGCGTCTTCCCCGATCGCCGTGAAGATTTTCGCCGCCGTCTTGTAGTCCTTGGCGTGAAACGCCGTCTGCGCCGCGAGCAGCATCACGTCGACGTCGCCGTCGCTCAGCGCCTGCGCCTTGTCGGTCAGCGTCTTCGCCTCGTTGATCTCCCCGAGCTCCAGCTTCACCCTCGCCAGCCACGTCAGACGGTCCACGTCGTCCGGCGACAGCGCCAGACTCCGGGTGAAAAATTTGTCGGCCCTCGCCAGATCGCGCAGCCCGTACGCCTCCCTGCCCTGCTCGAGTTCTTTCGCGCCGTCTCCGCGCGAACAGCCGAGCGACGCCGCGAGCAGCGCCGCCGCCGCGCACTCAAGCGCGGATGATAGCGAGAAATTCATCGCGTTTCGCCTCCATTGTCTCCCTGGTCTTCCCTTCAAGGTTGAGTCTCACGAGAGGCTCGGTGTTGGACATTCTCACGTTCGCCCAGTAACCGGCCTTGTCCCACGCGTCGACCGTCACTCCGTCGAGCTCGGTTATCTCCGCCGTCCGCGCGTAAGCCGCCTTGATCCTGGCCAGCACCTCCGCCGGCGGCGTCGACGTCTTCGTGTTGATTTCCCCCGACTGGCTGTATTTGCGGAGCGGCGCGATCAGTTCGCTGAGCGGCCGGTCGGCGGCCGAGACTATGTTGGCGAGCGCGAACGTCGCCATAGACGACGACTCCGCCGTCGAGTTGGCCTTGAAATAATAATGCCCCGAAAGCTCCCCGGCGAAGACCGCGTCGTGTTCGCGCATCTGCGCCTTGATGAACGAATGGCCGACCCGGCACGTCATCGGCACTCCGCCGGCGGCGGTTATGACCTCTTCGCACACTTTCGTCGACCGCAGATCGTAAAGGCAGACCGCCCCGGGGTTGCCCGCGAGCATGTCCTGCGCGATAAGCGCGGTGATGAAATCCATCGCCATGATGTCGCCCTTCTCGTCCACGAACCCCGCCCGGTCGGCGTCGCCGTCGAACGCCACGCCGAACGCGTATTTACCGGGGTTGCCCCTTATCAGGCCCTGCAGATCCTTAAGCGTCTCCGCGTGCAGCGGGTTCGCGTCGTGGTTCGGGAAATCCCCGTCGTACTCGCCGTAAAGCGCGTCGTAGGTTATGTCGGAGCCCTTGAACGCGGCGGCCTCGGCGATGCCCATGCCGTTGGCGAAATCCATCGCCAGATGCAGCGGACGTTTCAGCCGCGCGAATTTCGCGACGTGTTCGGCGTACTTCCCGGAAATGTCGACTTCGGCCGCTTCGCCGACGCCGGCCGGCGGATCGTACGGCGCGATGCCGGCGAAAATCTTCTCGATCTCCTTTATGCCGGTCGCTCCCGAGATCGGCACGGCGTTCGCGCGGCAGAGTTTGCACCCGTTCCACTCCCTGGTGTTGTGGGAGGCGGTGATCATCGCCGATCCGTCCGCCTTCAACTCGGCGTTGGCGAAATAGCTCATCGGCGTCGAGGCCAGCCCTATGTCGATGACGTCGACGCCTTCGTCGATCAGGCCTTTCACGAACGCGCCCCGGAGCGCGTCGGAGGATTTTCTGCAATCGCGCGCCACCACCACTTTCGCCCTGCCGGTGAAACCGCAGAACTGCGCGTAGGCGCGGGCAATGCGGTAGAAAACGTCTTCGTCGAGATCGCTGCCGTAGACGCCGCGAATGTCGTATGCTTTGAAAATGCTCATGTCGTCTGTCCTTGATTCGTGATTCGTGTCCGTTCCGTTGTATTATATCAAAACCCGCGGTGTTTTTGCACCGCTTCGCGCTGCCGCGCTCCGGCGCCGTGGCTAATCATACTTTTTCATTTCCTCTTCGACGCGGCGTTTGGTCTCCGCGTCGGGGGCGACGACCACCCCGCGAAGACGGTACGGCGCCCAGCCGTTGGTCCACGAGGTGTCGCGGAACGGCTCCTCGAAACTCCGCTGATCTGGCAGCACGTCGTCGGTGGTGCCCGCGCGGCCGTCGGGTCCGCGCGAATACAGAACCGGGTGGCCGCCCTCCGGCCGGGTCTCGTAAACGTATTCATGTCCCCACGGATCGTCCACCACATGGTTGATGTAGGGGCCGTCCCATCCCTTCTTGCGCCACGATTTGGCGGCGAGCGCCGCCAGCCCCTCGCCGGTCGAAGGGTATTCGCCGGTGTGGAACCTGTACCGCCCAAGCGCGACCGCCAGCGCGTCCATCGATTTGCGCGCCTGAAGCGGCTTCCGCTCCATGCGTTCGCGCCCGAAGCCCACGCCTTTCTTAGACGCGGTCAGCACCAGCCCCCCCGCCGTCAGCAGCAACAGCGTCAGCACTCCGTAGAAAAGCGGCCCGCGGCGGAAAACCGGCGCGCCGGAACCCTGCAGCTCCGCTTTCTTCAATTCGTATTCCCTGGCGATCGCCTTCACCGCGGCCTTGTCCGATTTGCGGTGCATCGGCGACGCGTTTACGCCGGCGGCGGGCTTCCTGACCTTGAATTTGCGCTTGAGTTCCCCGTAGTCTACCATTGTCCGATCCTTTCAATGACGAGCGGCCGCGCTTCCGGCGCCGCGGCGGCGAAACTGAACGCCTTGTAAAGTTCGGCGGCGGCGGCTTCAAGGCCGTCCGGACTCCTGGATTTCTCCAGCGTTGCGAGCGGGGCCCCCGCGAAAACCCTGTCTCCCCGGCGAACCGCGAGAGTGACTCCGGCCAGCGGGTCGATCGCGTCCCCGGCCTTTTCGCGCCCGGCGCCGAGCCGCAGCGCCACTCCGGCGACTTTCTCCGCGTCGATCGCCTCGACGTACCCCGACCGCATCGCCTGAATCCTGAACTTGAACGTCCTGCCGGCGGCGAACCTGCGGAAGCTTTCCAGATCGCCGCCGTGCGCTTCGACCATTTTTTCGAACTTGTCCAGCGCCGCGCCGCTTTCGAGGTTCTCTGAACAAAGCCGCGCCGCTTCGCCCGGCGGAATGCCCCTGGCGAGCGACACCATTCCGGCGGCGAGTTCGACGCAGAGCCCGGTGACGTCGGCGAGACGTTCCGGACGCGATTTCAGAATCTCGAGCGCTTCCGCGACTTCGTTGACGTTGCCGACGGCGAAGCCGAGCGGTTCGTCCATGCGCGTCACCAGCGCGGCGGCCTTCCTGCCGGCGGCCTCGGCGCCGGAAACGAGCGCGGCGGCGAGGGCGGACGCTTCGTCCCGCGTTTTCATGAAGGCGCCGCGTCCGCATTTGACGTCGAACACCAGCGCTCCGGCGCCTTCCGCCAGCTTTTTCGAGAGAATGGAACTGACGATCAGCGGGATCGAGGCGACGGTGCCGGTTACGTCCCTGAGCGCGTAGAGCTTCTTGTCCGCCGGCGTGATTTCATCGGTCTGCACCGCCATCGACACGCCGACGCCGCGGACGATTTCCTGAAAACGGTCGAGCGTCTGCGAACAGGAATACCCCGGTATCGTTTCAAGCTTGTCGGCGGTACCGCCGGTTATGCCCAGGCCGCGCCCGGTCAGCGACGGCACGGAGACGCCGCACGAGGCGGCGAGCGGCTGTACCACCAGCGAAAGTTTGTCGCCGACGCCGCCGGTCGAATGTTTGTCGGCGGTGGCGAGGCCCGCCCATTCAAGACACCTGCCGGAATTCTTCATCGCCTCGGTGAGATCGGCCGTCTCGCGCTCGTTCATGCCGCGGCAGCACACCGCCATCGCGAAGGCGGCCATCTGATAGTCGGGTATCTCGCCCGACGTGAAACCCTCGATGAATTCGCGTATTTCGGCGCTGCCGAGCGCGCGCCCCTCGCGTTTCTTGTCAAGCATCAGTTTTGCGGTCATGGCCCTTCTTTTCTCCAGTATGAAAGATACTCCACGTTGCCTTTCTCCCTGCCGCGCACCGGCGACTCTTCAAGCCCCACCGGCCGCAGAAGAAGCTCGTCGCGGGCGAAAGCGACGATTTCGTCCCTCGCCGCCTCGCGCAGCCGCCGGTCGCGCACCAGTCCGCCCGGCGCGCCGCCCCTGCCGACTTCGAACTGCGGCTTGATCAGCGCGACGATTCCGCCGCCCGGGGCGAGGGCGCCGACTATCGGCGGCAGTATTAGCTTGAGCGATATGAACGACACGTCGGTGACGGCGAGCTCGGGCACGCGCGGCAGGTCTTCCCCGCGCAGATACCTGGCGTTGAAATTCTCCCGCAGCCACACGCGCGGGTCGGTGCGCAGCTTGTAGGAGAGCTGATTGGTGCCGACGTCCACCGCCATCACGAATCCCGCCCCGTGCTGCAGCAGACAGTCGGTGAAGCCGCCGGTCGACGAACCGACGTCGAGACACGTCCTGCCGGCCGCGTCGAGCGCGTCCCCGCCCGGAAGCGCGCCGAATTTCACGAACGCCCACTCGAGTTTGTCCCCGCCGCGCGAGACGAAACGCGGCGGCGCCTCGACCTCGACCGCCGATCCCTCCGCGACCCCGCGCGACGCCTTCGTTTCCACCTGGCCGTCGACGCGGACTTTGCCCTCCATGATCAGCGACTGCGCGAGCGAGCGCGTCGACGCCAACCCGCGTTCCACCAGAGTCAGATCGAGCCGGTGTTTCACTTCTCCTTTTTGAGAAAGCTCATTTTGCGGATCTCGTTCTTGGGGAACCGCTGCTCGATGCCGGGCTTGACTTCAAGTTTCACTGAATCCGCCGTGCTGGAAACCAGCACGCCCCTGTAGACGCCGCGGGAAGTTACAAGTTCCACGTCGGGGGTGAAGATGCGTCGCATCATCATCCGGTGATGTTTCGCCGTCTTCGCGCTCTTCACTTCGGCGCGGCGGGTGAAATCCGCATAGCCGTCTTTCTTCAGCACGATCGTGTGCTCGCCTTCCAGCACGTTCTCTATCGCGAAAATGTCGCTGAATTCCGCCGACGGGTCCTTTGAACCGGTGACTCCGACCCGCTTGCCGTCAAGGTGCACTTCGGCGCCGGACGGGTTCGACCGCACTTCGATGCGCCCCATGACGTTTGAAAGCTTGAACTCCTCCTGCACCGAATCGCCGTTGCCGAGCTTAACGGTTTTGGTTACCGTTCCGTAACCTTCGAGTTCGGCCCGCACTTTGTATTCGCCGGGCCTGAGCCCCACGGCGACGACCGGACCTTTCCCCTTCGCCACTTCGTTGATGTAGAACCGCGCCCCCTCCGGCACCGACAGCAGGCGCAGAGTCCCCGGCAGCGCTTTGAGGGCTATTGAAAGCGTCTGCTCGTCGCCGGCGTTGACCGACAGCTCCCGCGTCTCGCCGGCGTAGCCGTCAAGCGCGAACTTCACGGTGGCGCGGCCCTTGGGCACGCCGGAAACTTTCAGCGGCGTTTTGCCCTTCACGATGCCGTTCACCGTGACCTCCGCCCCCGCCGGTTCGCTCGTTATCTCGACCGTGCCGGAGTCAAGCACCATCTTTTCGGTGCGCACCAGCGGCCGTCGGCCGTCGAACTTCACCCTGATCGTCTGGTCCTGATAGCCGTCTTTGCGCAGTTTCACGCTGTACACGCCCGCCGCCGAGAGGTCGGTGACGAGACGCGGGGTGCGGCCCACCGACACTCCGTCGATCTGGATGTCGCAGCCCTCCGGCTCCGTCTTCAGCAGAAGCAGCCCCCGCTCCGCCTCGAGGGTGGCGCTCTTTTCAATGTAGGGGCCTTCCGCTGTGCTGAAAAAAAGATCGCTGTCGACGTAACCGGCGAGGCGGTACTTCAGATGGTGCCGGCCCGGGGCGACGTCGAAAAGCGTGAGCGGCGTGGTGCCGCGGGCGACGCCGTCGATCACGACCGTGGCGCCGGAAGGTTCGCTCGTCGCGTTGAGCCGCGTCTGGACCTTCTCCTGGGCGATCGCGGACGCGCCGCAGAAAAGCAGCGCCGCGAACGTCGCGGCGGACTGTGAAAACCCGGTCTTCATAGTCACCTGCCCCCTTTCATTCTCTTCTCGACGTCGATGAGTTTCGCCGACGCCTCTCGGTTGCGCTCGTCTGCGCGGTCGGGCACCATCTCGAGCAGAACGGCGAGTTCCTTCTGCGCTTCATCCCACTGCCCGAGGTTGATGGCCCGGTCGGCCTTGAACCGCTGGTCGCGGAACCTGCGGTCGAGCTCTTTCTCCGCGTCCTCGAGCCCCCGCCGCGCCTCCCGCACGCAATCCGGCTTGGGGTCCAGCGTGTCCAGATAGAATATCGCCTCCTTGAACGCCGTGACCGCCCCGAACAGATTGCCGTGCTGGACGTCGCGGTCCTCCCACTTGGTCCTGCCCGCCGAGATCGAATCCTCCGCCAGCGAAATCAGCCTGTCCCGCGAATACTGAATCGCGTGAATGCCCAGCTCGTTCTTCGAAAACGTTTCGAGTTTCTCGCGGATCGTGCGGAAATCCGGCGGCTCCCGCGTGTTGACCACCCGCACCGAGCGCACCGCGTTGTTGTAAACCACTCTCAGCCGCCAGCTCGAAAGCGCCTGCGGTTCGGGCTCCGGCCCGATGTACTCGCCTTCAAGCCCGCCCAGCGCCTCCGGTGAAAGCAGCTCGTCGAGTTCGGAGAGGGCCCGGGCGTCGAGCCGCTGGGGGGCGATGACCGGGTGGCGGTTCTCCTTGGAATCGTCAAGGGATACGCTGATCACGCCTCCGGTCGAGATCGTCATTGCATAACGGAAGATGCCGCTGAGATCGGCCTCCACCTTTTCGTAGTGGACTTCGATCACCCTCGTTTTTTCATCGACTTCCGCCACCGGGGCGACGTCGGGGCCGGCCGGCGGCGCTTTCAGCGCGAGGTAAATCGCAGCCGCCGCGATCAGAACGGCCACCCCCCACAGCGCGTTGGCGAGCGGAG
>JAGCAM010000056.1 GCA_017652705.1 Kiritimatiellia bacterium
AACGGCAAGGTGCGCTGGCTCATCAAGCAGGCCTACGGCTTCAGGGACTTCAAGTACTTCCGGCTCAAGATATTCGACCTCCCGTCAACTGACATCCGCAAGCGGCTCTAGGCGGCTCTCACGAATAACCGGGAAGAGCCCATATTCCGCGTATTCAGTGAACGCCGACTCGGCATTTCCCCGAAATTGGCTGACGCAGGCACCGGGCTGCATTGACCCGACATGGGGGATATGCTATACTTCAGAATGTGCCGGGGCAGGGCGCTCCGGCGGTTTTTCAACGACTTCCAAGGAGGTGTGCAATGCTGACCCGGATCGGCGGCGGGGCGATCGAACGCCAGCACGACTGCCTCTACGCTTCAAACGCCAACCTCCCCTTCGACAAGACGGCGATGAGCGTCCCGGCCTGGACCGCAGTGCTGCGTGTGTTCGCGAAAAAAGGCGCGCACATGATTCAACCGAACTGCAATTCCGTGGAAGAACTCATTGACGCCCAGACGCTGGCAGAACGAAGTGACTGCCCGCCACCGTCTGCGCTGAAACGGAAAAGTTTTCCCGCCACATTCTCGGCATGAATCCGGCAAGATCCATCGTCACTATCTTTAAAAAACTGCGGATGAGGGGCTTTTCCGCGGCGGCCGGCGCTTTGCGGGTGAAGTTGGGGGAACGCCGCGCGCAGGCGTTCTACGCCGGGAATCTCCGCCGTCACCGCGGCGAAACCGCCGTGCCAGGCGTAACGTTCATCGGCGATTTCGCCGGGCGTTCGAGCGGCGGCAAGGTCAGCCGCGATTTCGTTCTGTCCCTTCACCGGGCGGGGATCCCCTTTCAGGCGGCGTTCAAGCCCGCCGACGGCGACCCGTCCGGCAACGGCGTCACCGAACTTCTCACGGCGCCCGGCGATTTCAACATCATGAAACACAGCCACATCATCGAATTCTGCGGCGGCACATCCGTGCCCGGCGGGGTCCCCCGCGTGAAGGCGCGCATCGTGTTCTGGGAGTTTGAAACCGGCTTGTGCGAATACGACCCGTCATGCGCCGGGCGCAACGTAATCGTGGCGATGTCAGACTTCAACCGCGAAGTTTTCCGCAGGGCGCTGCCCGCCTCGACGCCCGTCGCGAAGATACTCTACCCTTTCCACTTTCCCTCCGGCCACCTTTCCAAAGCCGAAGCGCGGCGCAAGTTCAACCTGCCCGATGGTGCATTCATCGTTTTTTTCAACTTCGATTACGAATCATCGTACCACCGCAAGAACCCGTACGGCGCGATGCGCGCTTTCGCCGAGGCGTTCGCGGACGCACCCGAAGCGCTGCTCGTATTCAAAACGCAGCGGGCGAAGAAATACGGCCACCGGGTCGACGAACTCGCCCGTCTCGCCGCGGACCTCGGAGTGGCGGGGCGCTGCATGTCGTTCGACAGTTACCTTGAAGAAACCGATCTCTACTCCCTCACCAACGCCTGCGACGTCTACCTCTCGCTGCACCGCGGCGAAGGCTTCGGACTGGGCGTCGCCGAAGCAATGTCGCTCGGCAAGCCGGTGGTGGTTACCGACTACAGCGCGACGACCGAATTCTGCAACCGCGGCAATTCGTTTCCGGTACCGTACGAAACGGTGAAAGTCAAACCGGAGATGATCGACAACACCGCCTATCTTTTCGTCAAGGAATGGGCAGACCCAGACGTGTCGTTCGCGGCCGAATGTCTCCGCCGGCTGCGGCGGGACCCCGGTCTCGCCGCCGAAACCGGCACCCGCGCCAGAGAGTTCATCGCCGGGCATTTTTCCACGGAAAATTTCCGCAGAAGCGTTTCCGAATTCCTGAAATTGCACCATACTTAGGCAGACATGGAGACATGCAACCGCAAAACCTGTGCCCCGAGAAGGAGCGCCGAAGAGGAGTGAAGCAATGTCAATCAAAGACAGGCTGCAGATAATTCTAATCACCTTCAACCGGTGCGAACACGCGCGCCGCACGCTCGAAGAAGTGCTTTCCCCCGACTCACCGGTGCATGATTTCGACATCACCGTCCTTGACAACAATTCCGTCGACGGGACGGATGCGATGGTGGCTGAACTATCGGCCTCGCACCCGAATCTACATTACCGAAAGAACCCTTATAACCTCGGCATCGGCGGCAACATCTTTCGAGCAATGGAAATCGCGACCGGAGAATATCTCTGGACGATATGCGACGACGACATCTACGACTGGAGCGCCTGGCCGGATGTAGAACATGCGGTGGAATTCGGCGAAAAAGTCATCTGCGCCGCGAATTACATCATGCCGGCCGAACACCGGAACGGAGTGGAGTGGCCGCTTTATCAGATGACGTTCCTGCCCAGTCTCGTGATATCGCGGTCGCTTTTCAAAGATGCGACGATGCGCAACGCATTTGACAACGCCTTCACGCTCTTTCCGCATCTCGCGCCGGTGGTCACCCATGTCAACGCCGGCGGCGGCATTTATGTTACGCCCAAAGGTGTCGTCACCGCCGGCGACCGAGCCGCTGACACCTCGTACATACGGGGAAACCGCGCCGAAGACATTTTTGTGCGCAGCCGCTGCATGAGTTTCATGGTGGGCTACGCGAACATTCTCGCCAACATCAGAGACCGGAGACTCGCCCGGCGCTGCATGGATGTGCTGATAAACGGCAACCACAAACACCGACTTGGATACTTTCATTTCTATTCGGCGGTTTTTCTGTATTTCAAAGGGCGACAATTCGCCCCCCACATCGTCGATTTGAAGTGCGTCCTGCCGCCTCACCGCAGACTCGTCGTCAGCGCGGTGCGGGCGCTGCAGAACTCACCGCTGAACCGCGTCTTCAACAACCGCTTTCTTTATTCAGCGATAAAGGGAATCCAGAATCGTCTGAAAGCGAAGCGAGCTGCACCGCGGTGATTCCGGGAACTCCAGCGACACGGTTCTGCCGACGCCGCCTTTAAGAATTTCGATTATATCGTCTTTGTCGAACGGAACCCACGCGAGAGGAAAATCCACCCCCTGATTGCCGCGGACGAACTGAAAACTCATCCGGCAGCCGTCATCTCTCGTGAGAACCGCGTACTCCACCGGCCGGCGAAACACCATTCCCGACAGCCTTTCTGAAAATCTAAGTTCAGGGGAATAACGGAGCGTTTGCGACGGCGGCGGCGACCGCCGACCGCCGCGTTTACGCATCAGCGCGAAATCGCGGTTGAATTCCGCCACCTCGTAATTTTCTATAAGCGCCTTCCATGTTCGGGGATAATCGATGAAGTACCCGCTCCAATAGGGATCAAACCCGCAGACTACCCAATCCGGCGCACCCCTCTCGAAAAACGAGGCGTTGAGCCCGTCAAGGTACGGGTGACAGCCGGAATACAGTTGCAGCGAAGGCAGCGGCCTGATCTTCAACGAGCCGTCAACCATCGCCGGGCCGTAGTCAAACGGGAGAAAAGCCACGCCCCCGTCCGCGATCAAATCACGCCAGCGGCCGGGCAGCGCGGAATCCTTCAAATTGGCGGCCGAACGCGCGAAAGTGTCGCGGACGGCGCACGGGAGCGTCAAGGTGCGCAAAAAAGAAACCGGCTTGAGGCCGAACGCCGCCTGCACGTCGCCGATGCCGACAAGCAGATACGGCAGAATGAAAATCCCTTTCACCAGCACCGTCGAGAGTGTGACAGCGGCGATGCAAGCGACCGCCCGGCGACGTCCGGCCGCTTTCAGCCAAAGGCAAAACGCCGCCAGAACCGCAGTGGAATACGCCAGAGGAAACGACGATTGTCTCACCCAGGCGTATTTCGCCGTCAAAAAAAGAACGGGTGTGAAAAGGATGCTTCGCCTCCATCCGGCGGTGAAAATAAAAGCAGATATCAGAATGAAGGGCAGCGCCAGTTCGTAGATCGGCTTTTCAGACACCATGTACAAGTTGTAGCCCGCGGCGGTGTACAATGAACCGCGCACCCACGCCAGCCATGCGGCGGGGGAGGCAAAACACATGAACGAGAAGCAGGAGAACACTGCGACGAAGCCGAGCCCGTACCACGCAAAGCCGGGCATAGCCGCTTTTCCGTCGCGCTTTAAAACCGCCGCGAGACAGAAGGCGTGAGAACCGAGAATGACAGTAAGCGCCGAAAACTTCATGAGGCCGACAAACGCCGCAAGCGCACCGGCAACGGTTAAATCGACTCGTGACGATTTTTCATCTCTGACCGGCGTGAAAAGCGGCGCTGCGCAATGCAGAACCGCAAGCATCGACCAACGCCACTCCATGACCACGGGTATTACCAGTGTGAAAAGAAGCCCCCAGGCCGCGGCGCGGCCGCAATCAGAACTGCGGTATATCTTCAGGAGAAGACGTACCCAAAGCCCGGCGAAGATCAGATTCGCCGCCAGCGCCGCGATTACGCAACCCCATGAATATTGAGGGTTGAGAAGAAATCCGAGCGGCCCATACGTAAACACCACATCACTGCCGAAAACCCTCGTGAACGCGAACCTGCAAAGAAACCACGCCCAACTCGGGTCCAGATTCGGCTTGGTGGCGACAACAGGCTCCGGCAGCGACAGAAGCGTGAAAACGGCGAGGCAGAAAAGAAAAGTTCGCCGGCCACTTACTTTCACGAGAAAAGGAATGGCGCGGAGTATCAACCACTGCAGCAGCAACAACACCGCGGGCAAAATCGCGACACCCGCCCTTGCGATGGGAAAGAGTCTTGACAACAGGTCGAAAAAAAGCGGGAAATCAACAATCGCGGATTCTCCCAAAGAAAACGTCGGATCCACATTGGTCTCCAGCCACTTTCTGGTGAAAAGGGGAATTCCGGCGATGGTGAGCGACGAAATTGCGGATGTCGCCGATTTCGGACTGACTTCAAGATGAAAATGACCTGACTGCTCGAAAACCTGGCGGACTTGCGCATCACGAAAGTCGCCGTAAAACCGCAACCCCACGGCGGGATCGGGAGCGAGCCGCCATACCGCGAGCGCCCATACCGCCGCAAAGACCCAAAGCACGGCGGCGTTTTTAAGAGTTTTAGCCGACATAGGCCCCCGCCAGGCGCTTTCTAACCGCCGACACGGCGGAGTCTGTATCGGCGCGGAACCGGTTTCGCGAGCGGAAGCAGGGCGTCCTGGCGGCGGCGGAGATCGGCCTGAACTTCAACGCGCTTCGGCCAGTAGTCAAGATAGCCTGGTATCATACCCCCGAAATAATCGCTCCATTTCTGCGGATTCTTCAAAAAGACCGTCTCGTACCAATTGCGAAAGCCGGGTATGTCGTCCACGTCGGTCTTGCCGCGGAAAAACCACCGCGCCGAATGGTGGTTGCGGACTATGACTTCTTCAACCCGGAGTTTCTCGGCCTGTTCGGCAATCTTGCGCGCCTGGCGAAACTGCGGCGTTTTCGGATTGAATCCGAGCTGCACGCCCCGGCCCAGCTGCGCGGACGTGTACACGCCGACGTCGTCGCCGTCAATTGACAGCGTCCAGGACGCGGCGGCGGCGAGCCCGGTGACGCGAAGCGTCTCGCGGTTCAAAGTTTCCTCGACCTTGAACTCGCCGGTGAAAGCAAGCGCCTCGTCGGCAACCGGCAACGGCAGCGCCCCGGCGAGCAGCGTGAAAGAAATTTCGTCACCGCCGGCGGCGACGTCGGTCACCTTCGCGTTCTCGCATCTGCCGACTCGCCCGGTAGCGTCGAGTTCGGTTACGGAGACCACCGGTGAAACGCCCTGCTCACGGAGAATCTGCCACGCCATGACGGAGTGGCCTATTTCGGTCGGGTGGACACGGTCCCACCTGGTGAACCTGAATTTGGGGTCTGTCTTCAGATGGCGTTCGCGGAAGGCGTTCAGTTCGGAGAACCAGTCGACGGAAGCGACGCCCTGCCGCTCGGCTTCATCGAGCACGAAACCGGACATGAGCGAGAGACCTATGTTGCAGCCGACGTTGTTCTTGACCGCCCAGCCGGAGGCACCCTTCGGCAGTTCGACTTCGGCGGCGTCTTCGTACGGGGTGGTCGTGAGAAAGACCAGTTTCGCGCCCGGCACGGCGTTCCTGACGGCGGCGACGAGCTTAAGCATGTTCGCGCCGTAGTTCCGCTGCGCGGACATGCGGCGACGCAGAAGCGAACGGTCGACGCCGGGACCGTAAGCGCCGCGGTCGACGTCGTTCATGCCGAAGTGGATGAAGACGCAGGCTGGGTTCCATTCGCGCACGTCGACGTCGACGCGGCTCAGAGCGCCGGCTGCGGTGTCGCCGCCGATGCCGGAGTTTATGAAGCGGATCCGGCGGTCAGGGTAACGGGTGCGGTAGAAATCGGCAAGGTATTTGTGGTAGAAGCCCCCGTGGGTTATGGAGTCGCCGAAAAACACGACGGTGTCGCCGTTTTTGAATTCGGGAACCTTCGCCGCGGAGAACAGCGCCGCCAGCAGCGCCGCGGCGAACACCGCGAACTTATGGACGCGGGGACTTGAGGTCACTGCGCTGCCTCGAGAGTTTCAGCCAACGACACGGGAACCCCGCCCCGATCGCGGGAAAGCTTCGCCGCTTCGAGAAACGTCATGACTTCCAGCGATTCGCGCGGCGTAACCGGAGCGACGCCGGTGCGGAAAAATTTCAGAATCTCCTCAACGAGCGGCATGTACCCTTCGATCGTGCCCGCATCGACCACCGAAGGCTCCCCTTTGCCGGGGGCGTCCATGCGTTCAAGGTAAATTTTGCCGCCGTAACCGGCGCCCGGTTTCGTGACCGTCAGAGTGCGGACGACACCCAGGCGGCCGTCTTTCCAGCGGCCGGCCAGAATGTCGCCGTCTGGCGACGAAGTGGTCGTGACCGTGCCGCAGCCGGCGCCCATGATCGCGTAGAGATGCTCCGCGCCGTGGACGGCGTACCAGTAGAAATCGGAATGGGTCTTTTCGTACGACACCGGCGTCGAGGTGAAAGCGCCGCGGACTGGCGCGCCCAATTCTCCGGCCCGCGCCTTTTTCGCCACCTTGCCGAATCTCAGGCACGAGGCGGTGAAGTAAGACGCGCCCGACCGCTCGCCGGCCCGCACGATCGCCGCGCAGTCGTGAAGATCCGCCGCGAGCGGCTTGTCGATGAAGCAGCGCTTGCCGCTCTTGAAAATCTTCTCGGCCTGCCAGAGATGTTCGCGCCCGTCGTTGGTCTCAAGGCAGACGCAGTCCACCTTCGCGAGCAGTTCATCGAGCGTGGGCACCACTTCGACGCCCATTTTACCAATCTCCTCGATGTACTTCGGAAAGCGGTTGGTGGACGAGAAAATGTCTTTCGAACCCCACTTGTAGGCGGCGGTGACGCGAAAGCCGCGGGCGAAGTCCGGCTTGGACACGTTCATGATTTCGGTGAAACGCAGCGAGTGGCTGGTGTCGAGCCCGACGATGCCGACCTTGATGTCGCCGCCGGACGCGGCGAACTGCACGGCCGCCGCCGCGATCGCAGAGACTGTCTTGGCGATATTTCTCATTATTACCCCTCCGTTGAATTGAAAGGTTTCACTGGCGATCTTCGGGTTTTTCGGCCGGCTTTTCGCCATTGAACTCCCAGTCTGGATACATCGACTTCAAACTTTCCTTGTAAAACTCGGCGTCGACCACGCGGTCGTCCTTAAGGGCGTCGACGTAAAGTTTCTCCATAGACTTCACCACCGCCGCCCTGACCGCAGCGGTGCGGTTCGAAACCGATTCGGAAACGATTCGCTCCGCCTTCGCCAGCCGCCGCGATTCACGGGGGATCGATCTGTCGGTTTCGGGATTGTACTTCGCCTTCACGCGCTTTCTCACGCCGCCTTTTTCGTCGAATTCGGAATCTTCCATTCCGCCTGCCCAGGAAAGGTCGGCGATGGTTTTCTCCGGTTTCAGCGCCCGTTCGCGTTCTTCGAGATCGAGTTTCCACTCATTGAGTTCGCGTTCGAGCGTGGCGAAATCGACGCTTTTCAATTCCAGCAGTTTCGCTTCGGCGATCACCTTGTCGGCCCTTGTTTTTTCCAGCGCGAGTTTCGCCGCCTCGGTCTGGGCCTTTGACGCTTCGGCGGCGGCGACCTCCTTGGCTTTCAGCTGTTCGGCGCGGGCGGTTTCGCTTCTGGCGCGTTCGGCGTCGCGGGTGGCGCGGGCGGCGGCGGCCTTTTCGCTTTCGGCGTCGGCGTTCGCTTCGGCGGCGACTTTGCGGTCGGCGGCGGTCTTGGCTTCGATTTCCGCGGTTTCCCTGGCGAGCTTCTTCGCCTCGAGCTCGTCGGCCGCCGCCTTCTCCTGAGCTTCTGCGGCGCGGCGTTTTTCAGCTTCGGCGTCGGTCTTGGCCTTTTCGGCCTTCGCCACGGCGGCGGCTTTGTCGGCCGCGGCGGCTTCAGCCTCGGCGCGGGCCTTCGCCTCGTTGGAGCGGTTCACGCTGACGGTAATCGACGCAACCGCCGCGACGATCACCGCCACGCACACCGCCACTATGGTTATGGTCTTCTGTCTCATCAGTTACCCCCGGCCGGCTTGACCTCCTCGGCGGGTTTTGCCTCAACCGGCTTGGCTCCAACCACCGGCTTGGCCTCGGTTGAGGGCTTGGTCTCGACCGGCTTGACCTCCGCCGGCTTTACTTCGGTCGGTTTTGAATCTGGCTTGATTTCGGTCAGCGACTCGTCTTTGACGGCTTTCGGAACCGAGGAGCCGTCGTCCGGCTTGCTTTCGGCGGCGAGCCTGGCGCGTTCGTTCTCGGTGGCGATTTCCTTCTCGGCCTTCTTGATTATCTTCTCGGCGTCTTCAAGCCGGTTGGCGCGCACCTTCTCGGCAAGTTTGCGCAGCTCCTCCTGACTGTCCTTGTCGAGCATCTTTTCCTCGAGTTCCTTCTGCTGTTCCTCCTCAAGTTCCTCCTTGTGCATCTTGAGCCAGACGTCGCGTTCCGCCTGCGACATCTCCTTGAGCTTCTTAGCGCGCTCGACCTTCGCCTTTTCGATGGCGATCTTAGTCTGGCGCTCTTCATCCTGCTTCTTCCACTCCTCCCGGAAGCGGCGCATCTGCTCCCTTCTGCTGACAGGATCGGCCAGCTCGGACTTCGACCAGCCGTTGTCCTCCCACGGCCGCGGGTCGGACAGCGTCTTCTTGCGGCGGATCGCCTCGGCCTGGGCCGCTTCGGCGTCGTTGAGAACGTATGGCGTCATGAACACGAGAAGTTCCACGCGGTCTTCGTTCTGCTTGACCTTGCTGAAAAGCCACTTTCCGATAAACGGTATGTCCTGCAGAAACGGTATGCCGGCTTCGCTTTCGGAGACGGTGGTTTCGGTGAGTCCGCCGAAAACGACGGTCTGGTTGTTTTCAAGCAGAACGTCGGCGCTCATCTCGCGGGTGATGGTGGTGGGCACCTGCACGGGCTGCAGCGCGCTGCCGGTGCCGGTGCCGCCGTTGCTCGAGGCGTACTGGATAGTCTGGTCGGCGCCGACCTGGGTGTATTTCTCCTCCACCGTAAGCATCACGGTACCGTTCGGGTTTATTTTAGGAGTGATTTTAAGTTCGATGCCGAGTTCTTTCTGCTCGTAGTCGGGCACTGCGATAGTGGAGTAGGAGTTGCCCGACGAAGTGAACCCCTTCAAGAGATACTTCATCCGGGTGGCGTTGACGATCGCCTCCTTGTTGTCAAGCGTCATTACGATCGGCGAAGCGACGTACTTCGAACGCGAATCGGATTTGGTGGCCTGGAGTATGGCGGAGAGCCCGAGTTCGTCGGAATCGAAAATGAAATTGAAGGCGTGGCTGAACACGTTCGAAGCGGCCTCTGTTCCTGCGGCGATACCGTACGCGGCCGCGCCGTTACCGGCGCCGCCGGCGAGACCGACCGCCGTCGCGCCGTAGTAGTTGTTCGCGATGCCGTCCCGCTCGACGACATTGCGGTGAATCATGGCGGCAACCTCGCTCGCGGTCTCTTTTATCTCGGAATATACCCCTTTGTCGTCCGCCGTGGTACGGTAGGTTCTTTCATAACCGGCCGGCACCGGGTCGGAAAGAATCGACGTCGAGGACTCCGTGCCGTCCGATTTCGTAATCGTCCGCGTCTTGTAGAAAAGCTGCTGGCCCAGGGAGTTTTTCGCCTGCTCCTCGACCTGCGCCTCGCGGCGCCCCTTCTGCACCCAGTCCATGCCGGTTTCGATGCCGTCGCCCAGCATGACCTCGATGATGACCGTTTCTATCAGCACCTGGGAGAGTTTGATGTCCATGGACTCTATGATCTGCTCGAGGGTGGGGATGTCTTCGGTGCGGGCCATGACGACGATGCCGTTGATGCGCTTGTCGGCGAGCACGGTGACATTGTCTTTGTTGAGCTCGCCGACTTTGCGGTCGCCGGAGCGCTGGTTGACCGACCCTCGGGAGTTCACCGTGTTGCGCGTCACGCTGCCGCTCGTGCCCTGCCTGGCGTTCTGGTTCTGGTTGGCGCTGCCGGAACTCTTCGACGACGCGGAATTGCCGATGAGGTCGTTGATCATGTCCGCCACGTCTTCGGCTTCGGCGTATTTGAGACGGTAAACCTTCACCTGCACGTCGGGCGTGGTTTCGACGTCGAGCGCGGCGATGACGTCTTTGAAGAACTTCATGTTGACCTGGGAGGTGATGATCAGAATCTTGTTCGAGCGCTCGTCGGCGATCGTCACGACCTTGCCGCGGATCATGCCGCGGTCGGCGTCGGAGATGGACATGACAAGCGACTCCTGGTTGACGGGAGTCTGCGCCGTCTGCTGCCCGCCGAGACGGCGCAGACGCGGCGGGCCTATCTGCTGCACCGGCTGCGGCTGGACGCGCGGCGCCGCCGCCGCCTTGCCGCTCTTCTCCTGCTCCTTCATCGACTCCGCCACGATGTTGTCGATCACCTGCTTCACGTCGTTCGCCGAGGCGTACTTGATCTGGATGTACTCGACGACTTCCGTCACCGGGGTGGCGATGTCGATCGCCTTGACGATCTGCACCATGCGGTCGATGTTCTGCTTGGTGTCGGTCGCGAGAATCGAGTTGGTGCGCTCGAAGACGAGCAGGATGCCGCTGTCGGACTTGAAGCCTTCAAGCGCCTTCTGCGCCTCCTCCGTGCCGATGTTGGAGAAGGTGATCATCAGCGAGATCACCTTGCCGTCGTTTATGCGGCCGCTCTTCGCGTCGATCTCCATGGAGTCGACGTCCATGTAAAGCGGGATGCCGTCTTTGCGCACGCTCTTGCGCGGGATGGCGCGGATGAAGTTTTCGCCGTAGGGTTCGAGGTGTATCTGGTTCATTTCGAGAATGACCTCGATGGCTTCGAGATACTCATCGTTGGTAAGCTTCTGCCCGGCGCGGGATTTAAGGGTGATCGTCGCCGCGGGAACCTGCGGGTCTTTGAGAATCGTCTTGCCGATGCGTTCGCCGTATGCCTGCAGCACGATGTCGACCGGCGCGGCGTCCCAGTTCAGCGCCGGGGCTTCGCCGGACGAAGCCGCGCCGCCGGCGTCCGCGTTGAGCGGTTCCGCAGCCGCCTCGGACGAGCCAGCCGGCTGGCGGCTCAGGAGCGACGTGCGGCGCGAAGGCTGCGCGGAGGGCTGCTCCTGTGAATCCTGGCGGCGGGGGGCTCGTCTCAAGCCGTTGAACTTGAACTGCGCGTCGGCGGCGCCGGACAGCGCCAGCGCGAAAACCGCCGCGATCGCCGCGGACCGCACGATGTTGTCATTCGCTGTCATAAGTCACTTCTCCCTCATATAGGCGCAATTCAGGGTGAAACTGCCGCGCAGATAGCCTTTCTTTGAACTCGGTTTGAAATTAAGCTGGGTTATGTCGAACATTCCATCGGAGGTGTTTTCAAGTTCGTGCATGAGTCTGACGAGCGCCTCCAGACTGCCCTCCCAGCCCTTGACGTCGATGGGCAGCTCCAGCACGTCGCCGGCTTCGATTTCACGGCCGGTCTGCGCGCTTGAAATCACGATGTGGTGCTTCGCGGCGAACTCGTCGAGCTTGCGCCGCCAGGTGGTGTCGGTCGCCTTGCCTTCGCCGAACGTCGGCATGGCGGCCTTCTCGGTCTCGTAGGCGTCGTTCCACTTGCGCTTCTCGCCGATGAGCTTCACCTCGCGCTGGTAGGTGTCTTTCGCGCGGTTGTATGTTTTCGCGGCGGACTTCCACGCCTCGGCGCTGTACATGAACCACAACGCGGCGGCGAACGCGTACATGGCGATCACCCCGACCACCGCCATCAGCGCTTTTTCTCTCATGCCGCCGCCCATACCCCCCGGAGAATCACTCCTCCTCCTTCCCGTACTGACAGTCGAGATCGAACCGGTAGCCGCCGCGCGCGGCGTTCGGTCCGTTCAGTTTGACCATGCCGAAGATTTTCTCGCCGTCGCCGTCTTCACCGTCGGCGAGGGCGTCCATCGCGTCTTTGAACGCATACGTCGCCTCCGCCGCGTCGGCGTCCCCCGACACCCTCACGCCTTCGTCGCGTTTGTAGTTCCAGCTCGTGAGGGTGATGCCCTCCGGCAGGCGGTCGGAAAGCGCCTTCATTATTTCGAGCGCGCCGCGGGCGTGGTCGGAATACTTCCGCACGACGTCGACCTTGGCCTTCATTTCTTTGACCGCCGCGTACTGCCTGGCGTGCTGTTTCGAGAGCGACTTCTGGTGGTCGGTCATCAGGCCGTAGCCGAACGGCACCCCGAGGAGAACCGCCATGACGAACAGCCAGACGCCGGCCGCGACGCCGATGAACTTGTAGAGTTTGCGCTTGAAACGCGTTTCGGAGAGCAGGTCGACCCACGACGCGGGCAGCGCGTTGAGCGCGTGCGCGTCTTTCGAGCGCTCGGCGACTCCGATCAGCGCCGCGTCGGCGCCGACGGTGATTTCGCGCACCGGCGCGAAGACCGACAGCGCGGCGAACCGGTCGCCTCCCCCGGGCGGCGGCGCGTCGGGCGAATCCTCTCCGCCGTCGGCGGGAGCCGCCTCCGGCGGCGCGTCCGCGCCTTCGGTTCTGACCACGATGATTTCGGCGAGGTTTCTGGCGCCGGCGAAATCCTCCGCCGCCAGCAGCGAACGGGTCACTTCGAGCCGCAGATCGCCGGCGTCGGTGATCGCGCGCATTTCGACCGGCACATCGTCGTCGAGCACGACGATCGAGATACACTCGGCCGACTTCATCAGCACCAGCCGCCGCCCGCCGGCGGCGCCGATCGCTTTCCACACGCCGCGCAGCTGCCCGAGCGCCAGCGCGTCGATGCGCACGACGCTGAGTTTCGCCGCGTCCAGCGCCTCGCCGATGTCGTCCGCCGCGCTCTCGGGCAGCGCCGCCGCGATCACGACCGCGCCGTTCTCGTCTTCGCGCACAGTCTCGCAGCTTACCGTGAGATCTTCGTCGGGGTATGGGCTTACGGCTTTGAGAAGCGGGGTCGAAAACTCCGAGGGATCCGTCCCCGCCGGAACGTGCACGAGCTTCACCAGAAGTCTGCTCAAAGGCAAAGCGAGCACAGCCTCGCGACTTGTGTCGCCGGCCGAAAGAACCCGCATTTCGCCGCCCTCGAAGGCGACAGTTTGAGCTTCCACTGACATTTATTTTACATTATACCAAAAATTCTACCGTCATGCCGCGACGATCCACGGCAAAATCGTAAAATTTTGAAAATCTTGAAGGTGGGTTGCGTTCAAGAAATTCGCGCACTTTTTTGGAGTCCGCCGCGCTTTTCGCGAGGATGTACATGAAACCTCCCCCGCCGGCGCCGGCGAGCGTGACCGCCGAGGTGAACGGCCTTATCGCGTCGATGATGTCGTCCACCCGCTCGTTGGTCGACCCCGCGTCGAGCAGTTTCTTGTCGCGCCAGTAGTCGTTTATGCAGCTGGCGAAGGCTTCCAGATCGCCGCGTTCGACCGCCTCCGCGGCCGCCGCCGCCCCTTTCTTGACCGAATCGATGAGTATGCGCCCGAAGTCGTGGGGATTCGCCGCGTAAAAAGCGAGGACTCTTTTCAGGACGTTCCGCGCCATGCGCTTCTGCCCGGTGAAATATAGAAGCGACCGCCGGCGCAGCGCGGAGGCGAACCGCGGCGGGGCTGAAATCTCGCGGATCGACACCCGCTGTTCCGGCCCCGGCGCCGAACACATCAGCTTCACGCCAGGCGTCATGCCGGCGAACTGATCTTCCCAGCCGCCCCCGGTGCGCATCTCCCGCTCGAGTTCAAGAGTCAGCGCCCCCACCCGCGCCGAGTCGGCGTCGCCGGTGAGCGCGGCGATCGTCGCCGCTCCGAGAATTGACGACGTGCCCATGCCGCTGCCCTTCGGCAGATCGGCCGAAATGACGATGTCAACGCCGCGCGAACCGAACTCGAAACCGGTTACGGCGAGGGCGCTTTTCACGAGGCAGCACCAGTCCCGCGGATCGTGGTGATCGGCGATTTCCGCGGCGGAACGGATGATGCGCCGCTTGCGGAGATCTTTCGAGACTACCTTTACGAGAGCGTCGCGCCGCGGCGCAACCGCTACCTCCACCGGGCGTCTGCCGTCAAGGGTGACCGCCGCGGCGAGCACCGCGCCGCCTTCGATCTGGCAGATCGGCGGGGTGTCGCTCCAGCCGCCGGCGAAGTCGATGCG
>JAGCAM010000057.1 GCA_017652705.1 Kiritimatiellia bacterium
CAAAATCCTACCGTCTCGGGAAATCAGGCCGTATTTCCAAAAACAGCTATCCCACTTATTGAAGCCCACAAAAGCGCACTTCGCCCTTTATTTACAAGGGTGTCGTCTTTTTGTGGTCAGAAAAAATGGGGGATGTCCAGAATCCGGATGAATCCGCGACGCGGCGAAATTTGATATACTTAATGGCATGAAAATAAAGACGATTCCGGTTGGAAGTTTCGGTGTAAACTGCTCCGTGATTGACAACGACGGCGCCGCCTGGATAGTCGACCCCGGGCGGGACGCGGACCGCATAATCGCCGCGGTTTCCGGCTGGGGGCTGCGGCCGGGCGGCATTCTGCTCACCCACGCCCATTTCGACCACATCGGCGCGGTACCCGAACTGCAGCGCCGGTACGCCGGCCTGCCCGTCTATCTTCACCCGGCCGACGCGCGCGTGCTGACCCATCCCATGAATCAGTTTCCGCCGGAGTATCCGCCGATTGAGCGCCCCGCGAACCTGACCGACGCCGGCGAAGCCGCGCTGCCCGGCCTGCACGTGATCGAGACCCCGGGCCACACCCCGGGCGGCGTGTGCTATCATCTGCCCGGCTTTAATCATCCGGATTTTCCCGGCACGGCCGGGCTGCTGTTGAGCGGCGACACGCTTTTCGCGGGTTCCGCCGGCCGCACCGATCTGCCAGGCGGCGACATGGCGACGCTGCTGCGCTCGCTGCGCGCTCTCGCCGGGCTGCCCGGCGACACACTCGTGATTCCCGGCCACGGCGGTTTCACCACCATCGCCGACGAAGTGCGCGACAACGTCTTCCTACGGTAACCGCACCCCGGCGAACCCGAGACGCGCCTCTATCTCGGCGATCTGCCGCGGCGTCAGGGTGACGTCTTCGACTTTCCATCCGCCGCCCTTCTGCGGAATCCGCGAAAGCGTGTTCGGAAAGACCCCGCGGCGCTTCATCACGTAGAGGTTCCAGCCCCGCATGCGGCTGGAGGGCATCACGTTGTCGAGATTGGCGAGATACATGAACTTGGCGAAAACGTCGTCCGCCGCCGGCGAACCGCTTTCGAGGGCCTTCCACAGAGAAACGACGATGTCGGCGAACATCGGCCGCTGGGTGATCACGCCGCGCGAACCTATTATGCGGTACTGGTAGAGAAAGTCTCTCCCGCCCCAGCCCGTGAACACGGTTTTCACAGCCGGCTTCGCTGCAATCAGCCCCGCCATCATGTCCGAAATCTCCAGCCCCGAGCCTTCGACTTTGAACCACCCGTACGTCAGCGGATGCCGCTTTGAAAGTTCGACCATCAGCTTCACCGACGGCGGCTTCGACGCGCCGTTGTACGTCTGAATTATCACCGGATGCTTCGCGGCCTCTGCCACCGCCTCGTAATGACGGCGGTAGCCGTCGTCGTCTTTCGCGTCGTCAGCCATCCGCACGAGCATGGTCGCCGGCAGCAGGGGGTGCGCCGCGGAGACACGCTCCGCCGTCTTTACGCGGCGGACGGCGTCCGCCGTGTTCGTGCCCGGACAGCACGGACAGAACCAGACGTCCCTGCCGTCGAGCGCGACGGCGATTGCCTCGAGCCCGCGCCGTTCCTCTTCGGCCGACAGCAGCCGCAGCGAATCGTCGGCCGGCGGCCAGATTATCCCGTTCACCCCGCAGTCGGCCACGAACACCGCCTCCTTCGCCAGCGTCGCGTAATCCACGTCGCCTTTCTCCGTGTACGGCGTGAACAGGAGCGGAAAAGGTCCGCAGAGCGCGGCCGCCAGCAGAACACCGCCGACCATTACGCCACCTCCCAGCCCTTGCTGTAGCCGTGCCGGAGGCGGGCGTTGGCCGCCGCGCTCGAGGTAGCGGAGCCGTCGAACGAATAGGTTCCCTTGCCGGCAAAGGCGAGTGCATCCGCGAGCGGCAGCGCCCCCGCCGCCTTCATGAATTCACGCCTGTTCATTTCACCTCTGCGGTTTCGAGGTTGCACGCGTCGAGCGACACCTTGTGGACGAGCAGGTCGTGCCTGTAGAGCCCGGGCGGATTGGGAATCTCGCCGCGGATGATGCGCGCGAGTTCCCTGAGCTGCCCCGCGTAACGGTCTTCGGGAGCCTTGAACTTGAGCTGCGTGTAGCCCTGCTTGTAGCCGCCGCGGTCGCTCTTGAGGAAGAGGTGCACCACCAGCTCGTAGACCTTCGGTAGCCCGTCCGCGGGCAGCCCCGTCGTGTGCTTCACGGTGCGGAAGTCCTCCACCGGCTTGAGCTCCATCGAACCGTTCGTGCCGTCGATGCGGATGTGCCGGCACGGCTGGGTGCCGCGCGAGCAGACGCGGAAGGTGCAGTTCGCCCGCGGATACTCCATGATCGTGAGCGAATGGGTCTTCGCCCAGTCGGGATCGCCCGGCGCCGGCTTGACGATGGAATAGGTCCTCCGGGGCATCTCGTCGTTGAAGATCGGCATCGCCCACTCGATCGCGTGGCACGCGAGGAGGTACGCAGTGCCGCCCGGATAGTACGAGGCGTACTCGGGATACTTCGGGTAGCCGTAGCAGTGGTCGAGGTCGGCGTCGACCGAGTAGATCTCGCCGAGGACCCCGTTCTTCGCGAGCTCCACCATCTTGTTGATCGCCTCGTTGGAGCGGAACATGTAGCCGATCTGCAGCGGCACGTTCCGCGCCTCGCAGATCTCGCTCATCCTGCGGAACCCGACCTGGTCCGTGCCGAGCGGCTTGTCCATGTGCATCGGGATGCCGTGGCGCGCGATCTCGGTCGAGACCCCGACGAGCTCGGAGTTCGAGCACTCGACCACGACCAGGTCGGGCTTCACCTCGTCGAACACCTGCTGCGGCGTGAAGCACGGGTACTTCTCGTAGTTCTTCGTGTTTGGCTCCTGCATGCGCATCGCGGTCGACGCGGTGTCGTCCACCCAGCCCACCATCTCGTAGTCGTTGGTGAGCTTGAGGACGGCGTCCCACTTGCCGGACGAGTGGTTGTGGATGATGCCCCAGTGCACCACCCGCGCCTTGCGGTTCCCGATCGGCCTCCACTGCGGCCCCTTCAGCGCCGCCTCGTCCGTCGCGCGGCACCCCGCGACCAGCTCACACAAAAGGATTCCAGCCGTTGCGATAGCTCTTGGTGACATGTTCGTTCGCCTTTTCGTTGTTCGTGACGTGGTGACCGTCCCAGGTGAGCACGCTGCCCGTGCCGGCGAGCGCCGAGATGTTGCCGAGGCAGACCGTCTTCGCGAGCGGCACCGAGTACTCGAAGCAGTCGTTCGCCTCCCGTCCCTCGCGGATCGCCGCGTAGAACTCCTTGAAGTGGTGCGGCGTCACGATGCGGTAGTTGAAGTCGTTCGGACGATCCACTCGCGGCATGCACCAGCCGTTCTTGCGCGGCATGAAGCGGTAGCCGCCGTGATGCGTGAACCAGAGCTTGCCCTTGGTGCCGATGAAGACGACGCCGTTCGCGTGGAACGGATCGTCCGCAAAACCCTCCTCCTTCTCGATCTCCTTCACGCGCGGCGGGATGTTGAGCCACTCGCGCTTGTGCGGATGCCCGAAGCGGTTGACGAACTCCTTCTTGTACGGGACGCCATCATTGAGCCCGTCCCACCAGTGCAGGTCGACCTCGCCGAAGGCCGACTTCGGGAAGTGGAACGTCATCGCGTCGCGGTACGCCCACGCGCCCTCCAGCGCGAACTTCGCGTCATGGCACGTCACCTTGTCCGGATCCTTGAGCCCGAGCGCCCAGAACGCGACGTCCATGATGTGCATGCCAAGGTTGCCGATCGAGCCGTTGCCGTACCCGATCCAGCTGTGCCAGCCGTGCGGATGCATGCCGTCCTGGTCCTCGCTCTCCGGATAGTAGTCGCAGAGCGGCGAGCCGCCGCACCACAGGTCCCAGTCCATGCCCTTCGGCGGCGGCGTCGCCGCGGGACGCGCATAGATGGAGTTGCAGCGGTCGTCGTAGGCCCACACCTCCTTAACCTCGCCGAGCGCGCCCTCCCGGATGCGGTCGACGCAGTACTTCATGGACGGGAAGGAGTGCCCGTAGGTTCCGCACTGGGTCACGACGCCCGGCATCTTGCGCGTCTCCTCCAGAAGCAGGTCGCCCTCGGCGGCCGTGAGGCAGAGGGGCTTGTCGAGGTAGACGTGGATGCCGCGGCGGATCGCCATCACGGCCGGCAGCACGTGCTGGTGGTTCGGCGTCTCGACGACGATCGCGTCCAGCTCGTCGCCCATCTTCTCGAAGAGGTCCTGGTAGGTCGAGAACCGCCGCGCCTTCGCGAAGTTCGCCCGCGCCTCCGCGTCGCACGTGTCCCCGACGTACTTCGAGAGCCACGCGATCCGAGCCGGATCGGGATCCACAATCGCCACGAGGTCCTCGCACAGCACCCCGTCAATCATCGCGTGCGTCTGCCAGCCGCAGCCGAGCAGCGCCACGCGGATCTTCGCGCCCTTTGCGATCTGCCGGCCGCGGGAGCACCCGAAGCCCGCACACCCGATGTTGAAAATCGGCAGCGCGCCCGCCGCGCCAAGGGCCAGGCCCGACCGAATGAAGCTTCGTCTGTTCATGGTAGCAATCCTTTCATTTTCAACTCATCTGAATGATATCAAAAAAAGACGAGTTCTGTATTGTATAATCCCTCGGAAAAAGTGTATAATCGTATGCCATGAAGAACCATCGGCGAGAAACCGTACGTGTCGTGAGGCCGTCAGAGATTAAACGCATGCGGCAGGACTTTCTGCACAAGACAGGTCCAGCCCTTTTCCTTCTCGTGGAGCTCGCCCAGGAAAGCATGCCCGGAATCTCTTTCGTCGTCAAGAACGCGGAGGGCCGCATCCTCTGGACCAACGCCTACAACGCGGCGATCTCCGGCTGGAGGTCAATGGATGAAATGGTCGGCTACACCTCATGGGAGCTCTATCCGCCCGAACAGGCCGAGGTCTACGGCGGACGCGACCGCGAGGTGATGGAGTCGGGCGTCCCGATCGTGAACCGCAACTACGGCTTCGTCGCCGACCGCTCGCCGAACCTGAACTGCGTGACGGTGAGACCCGTCGTCGCGCTTGACGGCACGCGCATCGGCACGGTCACGCTCTACCACCGCGCGGAAAAGCGGCTTCGGATGAAAAACTGGTATGAACCGATCAAGCGGGCGGTTCTCTGGCTCAACGACCACTATGCGGAGAACGTCACCGTGGAGAAGCTCGCCGCGCTGTCACACTTTTCACCGACGCAGTTCCGCACGCTCTTCGCCAGGCTGACCCAGATGACGCCCGCCGCGTACATCCTGCAGGTGCGCGTCAACGCCGCGAAAGGCCTGCTCACGACGACGGACATGCGCATCGCCGACATCGCCTCGGCCGTCGGCTTCTACGACCAGTCGCACTTCATCCGCACGTTCCAGAAGCTGACCGGACAGACCCCCGCACGGTTCCGCCGGTCGATCTGACCTTTCGCGCCCATCGCGCGGCAGCGTCCGCCGTGCCAGGGAACGAAGCCGGGCACGCGGTCGACGCCGGCGGCAATGCGCTGGCGGACGGCCTAGTAAACGAGAATCGTCGCCGCGGCGGAGACGCTCAGCGAGTCGGCGAGCCCGAGCATCGGGATGCTCACGCGGAGTTCCGCGCCGTCCATCCACTTCGCCGTGAGGCCGTAATGCTCGGTGCCGATGGCGATCGCCACATTGCCCGTCAGGTCGACCTCGAAATGGAGCCCGGATTTTTCTTTCTGCATTTTCATGACCATCTTTCTCCCGATCACGGTTGAAATGCGGTATGTCACACCGCCTCGGGGTGGTCAACCCGGGCACCCCCGCCTACGGCCAACGCATTAAAAGGTGGTTTGCGGAAATAGACGAACCAAATCCGGTGCATCCACTTCCTCAACCCGCTTTTTTCTAACGAAAAAATCGTTGCGCCACGGATATCTTACAGCTAAAATTATGATATAATGCATGACATGAAAAACACACTCGTAATTATCGCGGCGGCGGCGCTCGCCGGCTGCGCAACAACAAAAGAACCCGCGTACGACACCCTGATCGCCCACCGCGGCGAATCGGTCGATGCGCCCGAAAACACCCTCCCCGCATTCAAAACCGCGGTCGAACGCGGCTTCGGCTTCGAGTGCGACGTCTACATGTCGCGCGACGGCAAGCTGTTCACCTTCCACGACAACAACCTGAAGCGCACCACCGGCGGCGCCTGCACCGAGCGCTGCACCGAAGCGAGCTGGGCGGAAACCGTTTCGAAAGTGAACGTCGCCGGGTGGGGCAAATGGAAAGGCTCCAAATTCGATCCGACGATGCCGGCGCTGCTTGAAGATGTGCTCGCGCTCGCGCGGCCGGGGCGGAAAATCTACGTCGAAGTGAAAGGCGACGACGACGCGGTCGGCTGGATACCGACGATCAAGTCGGTTTTCGACAAAGAACCCAGAGCGACGCCGGACACCGTGGTTCTAATCAGCTTCAGCGTAAAGACGTGCGCCGAAATCAAGCGGCTGATGCCCGAGTACAAGGTCTATCTGCTGACCAACTGCCGCCGCGGATGGGAGCCAGGTGCAGCGCCCGTGCCGCTGGCGGAAACACTCGAGAACCTGAAAAACAGCAAAGCCGACGGTCTTGACATGCGTTTCGACCCGGAACTCCACGATCAGGCGTATGTCGACGCCGTGAATGCGGCGGGGTTCGAATTTCATGTGGCGACGGTGGACGATCTGCCCACGGCAAAGCTCGCCTTTAAACTGGGCTCGCAAACTCTGACCACCAACTGCGCGAAGAAACTGCTCGAAGAATACGAAAAAGAGAAGAAGAACGACTGATCCGCATCAGCGGGTCAGCAGAAAAGCTTCGGCGGTCCGCAGCAGTTCGCCGGCGGACGTGACGGTATGCACGGTCGCCGGAATTGACCGGCGGAAGGTGGCGCCGTAGTTTTTCGTGACCAGACGCGGATCGGTGACCACCACCACCCCGCGGTCGCTTTTGGTGCGGACGAGCCGGCCGAACCCCTGGCGGAACTTTATCACCGCCTCGGGCAGCGTGTATTCACGAAAAGCACTGCCGCCTTCGCGGTTGATTTTCTCCGCCCGCGCTTCGATGACGGGGTCGCCCTGGTTGGCGAACGGCAGCCGCGCCAGCACGACGCAGGAGAGAGCCTCGCCGGCGACATCCACCCCTTCCCAGAACGACTGGGCTCCGAACACGACGGTTCCGCCGCCCGCCCGCAGCCGCCGCGTCATCGATTCGCGCGACATGCCTTCGCCCTGCACGAGCAGGGTGATGCCCGCGTCTGCGAGCGGACGCACCGCCCGCGCCGCGACCGCGTTCATCATCTCGTAGCTGGTGAACAGCACGAGGGCGCGCCCGCGCGTGACCGAAAAAAGTCCGCAGATCACCCCGGCAAGCGCTTCGGCGTACTCTGCAGGTTTGGCGGAAGGATCCGGCAGACAGTCCGGAGCCAGCACGAGCGCCTGACGGAAATAGTCGAACGGACTCGCGGCAGTCATCATGCGAAAGCGTTCCACGCAACCGAGCCGCCGCGCCATGTAGCGGAAGTCCGCCCCCACGCGGAGCGTCGCGGAACAGAGCGCAACGGAGTCTTTCACCTCGTAGAACATGCGGTTTAGTTCACCTGCTACCGACAGCGGCGCGGCGACGAGGCGCAGATAGGAGGGGCGTCTCTCCTGATGCACGCGCTCCGCCCAGTAGGCGTGGGTGTCTTTTTCGCCGCGGATTACGAAGTTGGCCTCGTTGGCGAAGGCGATGAGCGAATCGGCGACGCCGCCGACCTGCGAAGATATGTCGCCGAGGTAGTTGAGTTCGCCTTCGGGCACGGCATCGTCGAGGGTGGCGGAGAGTTCGTGCAGCAGATTCACCATGGCGGCGAGCGCCGCTTCGAGGGCGTTCTGCGCAGCGGTGAGACGTGATTCGTCCCACTCCTCTTTTTCGTAGGGTTTGAAAAGCCCGTTCAGTGAATGGCAACGCACGCCGTCGACCTTGTAGCGGCAGACGCCGCGGTCGCCGGCGGGTCGCAGCAGTAGCGCGGCGGTGTCGAAGAGGTCGCCGGCGGCGCTTGCGACGACCGCGGTGAGGCGGGTGGCTTCGGCGGCGAGGGAGGCGACTTTTTCGGCGACGGGGCTGCCGGTGAAGGCGCCCTTTTTGAACTGGCGTTCGATGGACGCGACAACCCCGCCGACACGTGCGTGTCGGCGGCCTTTGCCGCGGCGCACGAGGCGGTTGAGGATGCGCGTCAGGGCGGGCATCGAAAGTTCGCTGCTGAGATATTCGGTGGCGATGCTTTCGAGGTCGTGGGCTTCGTCGATGACGATTCGCCCGTAACCGGGCAGAATGCCGCTGCCCGGGGAAGTGGCTTCGGCGAGCGCGAGGGCGTGGTTGACGATTACAAGGTGGGATTCGGCGGCGGCTTTGCGCGCCTTGTAGACGAAGCAGCGCGAATAAAAGCGGCAGCGGCGGCCGCCGCACTCCTCGCCGGGGCACGAGAGCTGCTGGCGCGGGAGACCTTCGTAAGCGTCAAGGTCGCCGTCGGGCGTGGACCGGAGCCAGTCGATGAACCCGGGCATGAGCGACTGCTCCTCGGCGGACATCGTCCAGTAACCGGAGGCGAAAAACTCGTCCACCGCCCGGAGGCAGAGGTAATTGCCGCGCCCTTTGAGAAGCGCCACCTTGAAATCGGCGGCGGCTTCGCCGAGCACGGTCAGCGCGCGGGGGATGTCGGAGGTGACCAGCTGGGACTGCAGGTTTCGGGTGGCGGTGGAGACGACGACCGGGGTGTCGTTGGTCCACGCCCACAGGACGGCGGGCACGAGATAGGCGAGGGATTTGCCGGTGCCGGTGCCGGCTTCGATCATGAGATGCTCGCGGGCGTTGAAGGCGCGGGCGACGGCGCCGGCCATGTCGATCTGGCCGGGGCGTTCTTCGTAGCCGGGCATGGCGCCGAGAATGCCGCCGACGCGGAGATGCGCGACGACCGCTTCGGGGTCGAGACGGGCGCAGTCTTCGTGGGCGGGCAGATGGCGCTGCCGGCCGGCGGCGCGGATTTCGGGGATGAAGGCGGACCAGCCGGGGTTGTCTATGAATTCGGCCGGGGTCACATGCGAATCGCGTCGGCGAGCGCCTTTAGTTCCTCCATGTCGCCCTTGCCGTTTTCAAAAACGAGCGGGTCGCCGTTGCGGCGGGGGATGATGTGGAAGTGAAGGTGCGACACGCTCTGCCCGGCGGCGGCCCCGTTGTTCTGGAGCACGTTGAAACCGTCCGCTCCGAGTTTCTCCTTCAGATGCGCGGCGATTTTCTTCACGTCGGCGATGACGGCGGCAAGGGTCGCGTCGTCGGTGTCAAGCAACCCGGTCGAGTGGCGCTTAGGTATCACCAGGGTGTGCCCGCGGGAGAAAGGGTTGATGTCGAGACAGGCGATGACGTCGCCGTCTTCGCGGATTTTAAAGCACGGTATTTCGCCGGCGGCCATGGCGCAGAATATGCAGTCGTTTTTCATGGTCGAATTATACCACACCGGCGGAGTGTTTTTCAAGGGCGGGCGTCGACGAGACCGGACCATTTCCCGCGCACCGCGTCGAGGCCGTCGGCGACGTCAAGCGTGCGCCATCCGGCGGCTTCAAGCGTTTCCGCGCCGGGCGCGTTCCCGAACCGGTATGAGCCCGAACCCGTCTCGTGCCAGTACAGAACGTGATTGCCGTCGGACGCGCTGAAGAAATAAACGCTCAGCCGCTTCACCGGCGTCTTGACGCGGTGCATGCGCACGATTTCGATTTCGCCGTCCCGCCGGAGATGGGCGTGGAATTCCGCCGCGGGATCGGCCAGCCGCCGCTTTTCGTCGGCGGTCAGCCGCCCCGAGGCGCGGACTTTCTCCCAACGGCGCATCGCCTCGAAAACATCCGCCGCTCGCGGGTGTTTTTTAATGCTCGGCAGATATCCGAAGACCGTCGCAGGACAGTCGAACGCGAGCGATTTCGCCTCGCCGTATTCCCAATGGTCGCTCTGCGTGCCGGTGCCGATCGCCGGTTTCGATTCGTCCGGCGGGTAAAGCGCCCACCAGCCGAAGTTCACGCGGGTCATTTCCTGCGCGGCGATCGGCGCCTGCCTGACGGGGAACTCGACGAGTTTCGCCTTGAATTGGGCGGGGGCGAAACAGTCGAAGGCGTTCGCGCCCGAGAGCATATGCCAGCCGAAGTGGGTCTTCGCCGCACCCTCGGCGAACAGCGGCGCGGGCGTGAGCAGCCTCCACACCCGGTAGGAGGCGTCCGACACGTGATAGTTGAACGGATTGTTGACCCCTTCCGCGCCGTCGAAATAAACGTATTCGAAACCGCAGGCGTAAATGGCGGCGATCTTGCGTGCGATTTCATCCTGCAGATCGGTCAGCTGGTCGATGTAGCAGCTTTTCGGGGTGCCGAACTCGCTGACATCCAGCACGCCGCCGATTTCACCGGCGGGATGGTCCGCCGCACGGGTCGCCCAGGCGCTCCGCTTCACGCCGGTGAAGCGGTAGGGCCGCTGCGAGGTGTAGCCGGTGTAGGTGAAGAGTTCGCCGCCGAACTGCAGAATGCGCGCGCCTTTGTGCATCGGCGCGCCGACGGTCGGCTCGAGAACGGCGAGTTCACCGACCGCACCGGCGGCGGGCACCGCCGAAGCAAGCGTGAAGCGGCGCTTTTTGCCGAGGCGGGCGTCGGCGACCGGCGTTACGTACCGGCTCTGCAGCCCGATGTGGGTGTGCAGAAAATGCAGCCCCGAAATGATCCCCGCCGCTTTCACCTTCGCGAGCACTTTGCGGAGATCGTCTGCGCCGTTCGGATAATGTGCGTTCCAGTCGTAATCGCCGTTGAGGCACCAGCTGCCGCCCTCTTTCACGACGGCGTCGTGGGCGAACGTCATGTATCGGAATCCGCCGCGTTTCGCCCAGGCGATGTGTTCGTCGATGTTCGCCGGCGACATTTCGCCGGCGCCGTGGTAGATGGAGGCGTTGACATGGGGCGAGCGGCGGCTCTCGACGCCGCGGGGCAGGCCGAAATCGCGCTCCATGGCGTCGACGCAGTCGAGGAAATCTTCGCGTCCGGCGGCGACGACGAGCGCCGCGGCGGCGCCTTCGAGCCGGCGGCCGGCGACGAGATCGGCGGTTAACGCGACGACGCCGCGCCGCTCTTCGTGGTCGATGTCGACGGCGCTTTCAAGGCCCATCACCGCGACCGCGGCCTTTTCGTCCCAAACGGCGTTCAGCCAGTCGCCGGTGTTGGCGCGCCCGAACGCGGGTAGCTGCACCAGACGGAAAGATTCGACCGGCGGAACGTCCATTTTAAGCCCGCCGTAACATTCCGGCGCGACGATGAAACGCGCGAGGCGGAAAACCACGTAGTGCGGCGACGCCGTCACTTCGATCTCGGCGAGATACGGCGCGGTTTTGAACCCGGCGACGAGGCGGCCGTTTTCCGCGCGGAAGAGCCGGTTCGCGGGATAGACCGTACGCTTGTTGGGGTGGATGAGTTTGATCTCGTTGTTGAACGGGCGCGCCTGGGTTACGGAGAAAAGCGGCAGGCGTTCGCCGCCGGCGGCGAGTTCTTCGCCGGAAGCCTTGAGCTGCAGCGAGCGGACGGCCGCGTCGTCGCCGACGACGAGCCGGAACCGGCCGTTCTCGACCGTCACGTCGGCGGCGGCGCCGCCGGCGAGAATCGCGGCGGCGAGACAGACCGCCGTGGCCGGAAGTTTGTTCGGATGTCGATCGTGGTGCATGGTCTCTGTATCCTTTAGCGATGCGCTGATGACGGTTTGTAAATCAGCGGGGTGCCGCCGGTTCTGGCGGTCTTGTACTTTTTCGACCTGGGGTCGTAATACGGCACTTTCAGCACGGGCGTGGCCGGGGCGCCGTCGGCGACGAAATACCGGCGGTACTCGATCTCGGCGGTGCGCCCTTCGCGGTTCTGCTGGCGCACCCATTCAAACGCCGCTCCCTCGGGCAGAAAATCGTCCGGCACGTAGCCATTGGGGAACATCCTGTACGTGACGGTGACGACATCGTTGGTCTCGACGCGCATGATGTCGCAGGTCTCGTGGATGCGCAGCCCTTCCGATATGACGCCGGCGAAACCATCGGGCTGCCCCGACGCCGGCAGCGGTTTCACGTCGATGTCGACTGGGTCGGTCTTGCTCTGGAAGGAATCCGAGTACGAGAAACTGAAACCGCCGCCGGATTCGCGGCCGCTCACCATGCCGTCGACGGTGAAGACGACCGGGCCCTTGAAAGGCACGTCGTAGCGCGCCGGCAGCGCAAGCCGCTTAACGACGTTGCTCGGGTTTCTCGAGACGCCGTCGGTCAGGTTCTCGGCCCGGCCGGTGAAAGTGAGGCCGAAATCCTGCGAGACCGAGATGCGCACCTGGCCGATCGACACGGTGCGCGGCGCTTCGAGGGAAATTATGAAGTCGAAAACGTCGCCGACCTGGAGTTTTTCCGGCTCGGTTCTGACCGAAGCGCGGATTTTGACGGGTTCGCGGCGCCCGCCGACGCTGAATCTGAATCCGCCCATCGACTGCTGCATCTGGCGCTGCATGCGCTCCATGTGCTCCTCCATCTGCCTGAAGATGTCCTGCGCCGGCGCTGCGAGCGTGAAGCCGGCGGCAACGGCGACGGCGGCGACGGCGCGGATGCCGCGGCCGAGAAGCCAGAAGAGCACCGCGAGGGCGGCGAAGGAGCCGAGGACGATGACGACGCGCCCCGGCCACGCCCGCCGCAGAACCGGCCTCAGCACCTGACGCCACACCGGCAGTTCCACGGCGGGGTCGTCGTGCTTGAGCGCCAGCGCGGCGATCATGCCGCGTTCGATCTCCGGCGTCTGGCCGATGCGCCATTCCAAAGCGGAGTAGATCTTCAGCGCCGCCGACCAGTTGCCGTCGCGCAAAAGGCAGGTCGCCTCGTTGAGCCGCGCCTCGGCGAAATCAAAGCGCCTGAACGCCTCCGCCGAAGGCTGCGCGCAGGCCCTGCGCCACGAGAAAAGCACGTCGTCAGAAACGCCGCCGGGAATTTCGCGTACGAGGCCGGGCGGCTTCGGCATCGCGTTTTCTTCTTCGCCCATTTCGTCCACCACCACCTGCGCTCCGCCCTTGGCGTGCACCGGAATCGCGTTCGCCCGCACTGTGCGGCAGCCGCCGTCGCGCCCGGTGTATTCGAATTCGAGGGAGGGGAACCACAGCACGCCTTCGCGCATCGGCCGCACGCGGTAGACGAGCCGGCGCGCGTCGCGGAAGGTGTCGGTCTTGGCGCTGGCGTCGTCGAGCTTCCAGTCGCCGCGGGAAACCGCACGGGAGAGCGCCGGCGGGTGCAGGTCTTTGAAATCCGCCTCGCCGATGAAATCCACGGTGAGCACCATCGGGTCGCCGACCTTCACGTTGTTCGCGTCGAAAAACGCCCTGGAACGCAGGCCTTCACCTTCGACCCCGGCCAGTTTTATGGCGCATACAAGCAGCACGCCGAACATCACAACCCCCTTCTCACTGCGGTTTGACCGTGAAGCGCACCGGCACTCCGCTCGACCTGTATTTGTCGATGAAGGCGGCGGGCAGCGCCGGCACCGCCCCCACCCTCGACGCCGCCGACTTTATCGACTGGTCGGCCCTGGCGTCGCCGGAACTTTTCTCCAGCGAGTATTTCATGATGCGCCCGCCGTTGCCGAACCACACGCGCATCACCATCGGCCGCAGCGTGTCCGTCCACGGCGGTTTGTCCCACTTGGCCTCGAACGCCGCCTTGATCAGCGACAGGGCGAGCTGTTCTTCGTTCGCAGCCAGCTGATTCGACGTGCCGGGCTTGTAGCCTTGGTTCAGCATGTTTCTGATCTGGTCCGGCGTGAGCGTCCGGCGGTCGGTGCGCCCGTCGCCGCTCTCCTTGGCGTTGCGCACCTCTATCGTCACCGGCTTGTTCACCGTCTTCGCCAGCTGGCGCATCTGGCGGATGCGTTCCTCGCGCAGTTCCTTAGCCGTCTTCTTCTGCTTTTCGGGTTCCTTGGGCTTTTCGGGCTTCTTCTTTTCGGGCTCGGCATTCTTCTCCTCCTTCTTGTCCACCTTCTCAACGATGTTGGTGACGATTTTTTCGAGCTCCTTGGGCTTCTCGGGTTCTTTGGGTTTTGGTTTCGGCTTCGGCTTGTCCGGCGGCGGCGGCGGATCGGGGTTTTTCAGCGGCGGCGGTTCGTTCTCCTTGCCGTCGAGATTTTCGTTCACCACCACGGTAAGATCGATCGGGATTATCTCTTCGTCTTTCCGGAAAAGATCGTGCAGGGCGGAGTAAACCCAGAACACGGCGAAGAGCGAGAAGTGCAGCGCGAACGCGATCACGAGGTTCGCCGCGCTGATCACCCGCGGCCTGTCGCCGCCGCCCTCCTCCCGCCAGAGTTCCATCAGTTTTCCTTTGAGACCAGCCCGAGATGTTTCACGTTGCAGTCTTTGGCGATTTTGACCACGTCGTAGACGTCGCCGTAACTCGCCCCGATGTCGCCGCGGATGAGCACGTTGACTTCGGGGTCGGCGGCGACGGACTTTTCGAGCGACGCCTTGAGGTCGTCGTGGGTGGTCGGGGCCTCGCCGATGAAAAGCTTGCCGAACTTGTCGATCGAGACGGAAACGGTTTTGGTTTTATCGGTCTGCGCCTTGTTGGTTTTTCCGGTGGGGAGAACCACGTGGACGCTCTGCTCGAGGGTGGGCAGCGTCACGATGAATACCACGAGCAGCAGAAAGGTGAGGTCGATGAGCGAATTCATGTCGATTTTCGCCACGAGCGCTTCTCTCCGCCGCGCCCGGCCGCGTTTGCGCATCGACATGTCAGAGGCCCTTTCCCTGATATTCGCAGGCGATGCGGCCCATCAGCTCGTCGCCGAAGCCTTCGATGTCGGAGGTGATTTTCCGGACGGTCGCCTGAATGCGCACGAAAGCGATGGTTCCCGGTATGGCGATGATCAGGCCGACCACAGTGGTGACGAGCGCGGCGGAGATGGACGGTGCGATCGTCGCGAGGTTGGCGCTGCCGGCGGTTCCCATTTCGGCGAATGCGTCGAGCACGCCCCACACCGTGCCGAGCAGCCCGAGCATGGGCGAAAGCGTCACGGTCGTCGCGATAACGCCCATGCCGTGTTCGACGCGTATCTCCTCTTCGTCGACCATGTGTTCGCAGGTTCCCCGGATGAGTTCGATTTCGCGCGACGAGAGCGACCCGGCGCCGGCGCCGAGCTGGCGGCCCGCCAGCAGCGAACGCGTGTCGGGCGTCAGAAGTTTCAGGAGGCGCTCCATCGTCTCGTTGTAAATGCCTTCGAGACCGGTCTTCACGTTGGTGCGGCGCTGCACGTGGTAGCCCAGCACGTCGCCGCACGTCGAAAAGTCGCGCAGAAAGCGCCGCGTCGCGGACAGAATGAAGTGGGTCTCCTTCCATTTGCCGATGATCACGGCGACCATGACCAACGATCCGATCAACTGCAGAATGACGATGCCCTGGCCCATCCCGTTTGAGTCGAGGAACCCTTTTATCAGCGAATTTGCGATCAGCATTGTTTAGCCTTTCCGGTTGTGTTTTTTTTCTTTAAGTCGTCGGTGCGCTCCGCGGCGGAAACCACCCTGCCCTCGGGCGGCAGCTCCGCGCGCGTCATGCCGCACGCTTCGAGCACCTTGTCGGTCGTTCTGAAATGCGCCTTGCAGTGGTTCATGAGCCAGGCCGCGCCTTTTTCGAACGCCATCTTCCGCGCCACCTCCCGCACCCTCGGGTCGGAGCTGCCCATCGGCACCGTCTGCTTCTCCGCGCCGCCGTCGGCTCCGGCCGCCGGCGCTCCGAAGATCTCGTCGCCCATCGCGGCGACGTCGCGCAGAAAAAGTTCGCGGGCGATCACCGAGGCCGCCGCCACCGCGATGTCGCTTTCGGCCTTGTGGCGCTGAACGATCTCCGCCTTTTTGCCGCGTTCCTTGAGCGAGCGCAGAATCACCGCCTCGGTCGGCGCGAACTGGTCCACGACCACGCGGCCGCAGCCCGGCCGCTTCGCGAGCAGTTCTTCGATCGCTGTGGCGTGCGCCCACGCCAGCATGCGGTTGATGTTTCTTATCTTGGCGTACAGCCGGTTGTACGCCGCCGGACCGAGCTTGACTACGGCGAAACCGTCCGGCCCGAGCAGCCGCCGCAGCCCCGCCCCGACCGTCAGCACCGACTTGTCGCTCATCCGTTTGCAGTCCTTCACCCCGAGCTTTTCCATCTCGGCCGAAAGCGTCTCGTCGGTGTACGCGCAGCAGACGACAAGCGGCCCGAAATAATCGCCCTTGCCCGATTCGTCGCTGCCCGCGTGCGGCGCGGAGCGTTCGGGGTCGAGCACATCTTCGTAACCGAGCGACGCCCCGCATAGAACGAGCGGCTCAAGCTGGAAGAGCACGAATTCCTCCGCCTTCGACCCCTGTACGCAGAGCTTCCGCCGGCCGTGCTTCTCCTTGGCGTAAAGGGTCGCGTTGAAGTGGTCCCCTTCGACGGAGCACAGCGCGTACGGGGTTTCGCGCCGGCGGAAGTTGCCGTTGGCCATCAACCCCAGCAGCAGCTCCTGCTGGTCGTTGTCGAGTTCGTAGGTGAAGCTCGTCCTGCTCGGTTTGCCGTCGGACATTTCAGTTCGGCGAACGGCTGATCACCCTGCGCAGTTCCACCCCGGGCGCCTTGTCGTCGCCGGCGGTCGCGTCCTTTTCGGTGAACCGCGCGAACAGCACTTCCCTGTCGGCGCGGCGTTCGCGGTCGTAGACGATCACGATTCTGCCGTTGCGGTCGACGTCACCGTCAGGATACGAAACGTTGACGCGCCCGTCGATCAAGAGCCCGCCCTTCCACGACAGACCGTCGTCGGTCGACACGAACGCCCTGAGCTCCTTCCGCTCCTTCAGCGCCTCGCCCACCCTGCCGTGCTTGACCAGCAGCAGATTGCCGCTCGGCAGACGGGTGAAAAACAGCCTCGCGCTCGGATGCCCCAGATTGGACGCCGCCGCCTCCGGCCAGGTGAGGCCTTTGTCTGTGGAGGTCGATTCGCAGAGACCGTTTTTGTTTCGCAGCAGCACCCGCCACGCGCCGTCGCGCCGCTCCACGAACTGCCCCTCGTCGAAAAGTCGCCACTTCTTCGGCACCACCACCCCGCCGAGATACCTGAACGAACGCCCGTCGCGGGTCGCGTAGAACCTCGTGCTGGGCGCGGCGAACCACTCGCAGAGCGGATACACCCAGTCGCCGGACGCGACGACGGTCGGCTTGCACATCATGACGCCTTTGAGCAGCCTGCGGCACGGCGGATACGGCGGCGAAGGCTCCCGCTCCGCGTCGAGTTCCACGCCGACGAGAACGTCGGTGTGCTGGCCGCTGCCCCCGTTCCACGCGTTCGTGAGGCAAATGCCGGGGTCGGCGGTGCGTTCGGCCCACGTCCAGCGCAGGACACCGTCGGGCGAGATCCACACCTCCGGGTCGAACGCGCGGGTGAGACCCGTGCCGTCGGGGTCGGCGTACAGCACTTCCTTCCAGGTTCTGCCGTCGTCGGAACTGGTCGTCAGCACGCAGTAGTTGAGATGGTTTTCGCCGCCCATCGGATCGGCGTAGAAGGTGCTCCACATCCGCCCGTTCACCTTCGACACGGCGATCGAAGGTATGCCCTGGTGTTTCCGGGTCGGCAGCGCGTGCGCCGCGTCGATCGGCGCCACCTCCGTCGCGAAGAGAACCGCGCCCGGCGCCAGCGCCGCGAAAAGGGAGAACGTGCCGCGGTTCATCTCACTTCGCTCCGAATCTGAACTCGGTGGTCGAGCGGTACGTTTCGCCGGCCTTCACGAAAGTCGTCGGCCACTCAGGGCGGTTGGGTGAATCGGGCGCGTGCTGGGTCTCTAGCGCGACGCCGCAGCGGAACGAGAGATGTTCGCCGCCCTTCGCCTTCTGGTCGTAAGACGCCCAGTTGGCCGTGTACACCTGAATGCACGGCTCGGTCGTCCACACCTCCAGCGTGCGCCCGTTGAGCGGGCAGTACAGCGCCGCCGCGCGGCCGAAACCCTCCTTCTTGTTCAGCACCCAGTTGTGGTCGTAGCCTTTGCCGAACTCCAGCTGCTCGTCGGGTTCGTTGATGCGCTCGCCGATGCGCATGCCGCGGCGGAAGTCGAACGGCGTGCCGTCGACCGGCCTTATCTCGCCGGTCGGAATCTGGCCCTTGTCGGTGGGCGTCACGCAGTCGGCGTCGATCGTCATCACGTGGTCTTCGATCGTTCCGCCCGACTCGCCCTTGAAATTGAAATAGACGTGCTGGGTCATGTTGATCGGCGTGTCCCTGTCAGGCACCGCCTCGTATTCGACCCGCCAGACGTTGGCGGCGGTCAGCGTGTAAGTCACCTTGACTTCGACCCTGCCGGGAAAGCCCTCGTCGCCGTCGGGCGAGACGTGGGTGAACGTGACGCCGACGTCGTCGCCGGAGACGAAGGGCTCGGCGCACCAGACGTAGGCGTCCCACCCGCGGGCGCCGCCGTGGAGATTGCACCCGACGCCGCCCGGAGCGTTGTTCAGCGCGGGCAGTCGGTATTCGACGCCGTTGAGCGTGAAGCGCCCCGCGGCGATGCGGTTGCCGTAGCGGCCGATTATGCTGCCCCAGTACGGGTCGCCGTCGTCCCAGCCGGAGGGATCGTCGAAACCGACCACCACGTCTTTCATCGCGCCGTCGCGGTCGGGGGTGAAGAGCTTGACGATTTTGCCGCCGTAGTCGCTCACCTCCATCACGACGCCGCCCGCGCCGTTGAGGGTGAATTTCTTCGCCTTCTCGCCGTATTTCGTAACGCCGAAATCTTCGACGCTGTATGATGGTTTCGCCACAAGTGCCTCCTGATTTTTATTTACCGATATTATATCACTTTTCGCGGAGTTTTTGTGGCGGACAATTTGATATAATGTACGCCATGTTTTCCGCACTTTTAGTTTGCGCGCTCGCTTTCGCCGAGTCCAAAACGATCGCGACGCAAATCTGCCTTGACCGGGCCGGTTTCTCATGCAACACGATCGACGGCGTCTGGGGCAGGAAATCCGAACGCGCGCTGCGCGGCTATCTCAGCGCCCGCGGCATTAAAGCCCCCGCCGCGCTGTCGCCCGACGAAGCCTGGGACCGTTTTTTCTCCGGCCAGGAAAATCTCTTCACGGCGGTCACCGTCGGCGAGGCCGATCTCGCGGCGCTGGTGAAGATTCCCGCGTCGCCCGCAGAGAAGGCGAAGCTGCCGCGCATGGGTTACGAATCGATCAAGGAGATGTTCGCGGAGCGCGGTCACCTGAGCGTCCGCGCGCTTGAACGCATGAACCCCGGCGTAGACTGGAACGCCGTGCGGCCGGGGCTCAAACTCGTCATACCGCGGTTTCCCTCCATCGAAGAGGAACTCGCGGCGGGCGAACGCGGCCGGCCGCGGGCGCCGAAAAGGCCGAGCGCGGCGCTCGTCAAAGTGTCGCTGGGCAATTTCGAAATCACCGTCTGCGACGCGGGGGGGCGGCTCATCGCGCTCTTTCCGTGTTCCATCGCTCGGGACAAGGGCAAACTGCCGCAGCAAGGCGAGCTGAAGATAACCTCGTACATTCCGAACCCCAACTACACCTACACACCCGACTTCAAACCGGTGCGCGGCAAAGCGGCGAAATACATTTTCCCCGAAGGGCCGAACTGTCCGGTCGGCGTCGCGTGGATGGGTCTCAACCTGCCCGGTTACGGGGTGCACGGCACCCCGCGGCCGGAGACGATCGGCAACGCCGAGTCGCACGGGTGCTTCCGGCTGTCGAACTGGAACGCCGCGCGTCTTTACGCCATGTGCAGGCCGAGCGTCAAGGTTGTCATCGAACCGTAGCGGCCAACCATCGCCTTGCCCGCGTTTGGCACACGCAGGTCATAAGGTTATACCTCCCTGCGCCAAAACTCCAACCAACCGCCCACCAACCCTACGGCCGACGACTCGTCGAAATGGCGCAATCGGGAGCAAGAAATGGAAACTAAGCAAGGGCAGTTCCGCCCTCATCACCGTTGCCTGGAAAACGAGTCGCCGAATCGATGCCCGCCGATCAGATCATGGTCTTGCAGTCTCTTTATGGCCTTGCCGACAGCGTCGGCGTTTGCCATGCCGACCAGCAGCAGGGATTCCGCGCCGAAGACTCGCGCCTTGGGACTTGCCGCAAGCTCCCGCAGAACCCGAAGCTGCAGCGGCGTAAGGATTGAGACAGACTTCTCAAACCTCCTTTCTCTCGCGCATAAAGACGACATCGAGCGCAGCCGGAATGTCCGCTTCCGCAACCTCCCGTCCGGTTTTCCGTCACATCCCACGGCGCGGCGCAAAGCACCTTGACGCCGCCCCAGCCTCAAAGTCATGAAAGTCCACGCCCAGCCCCGAAGTCAACTCCGATGGCCTGCAAAGAAGGCTCCGCTACCGCTGCGCCCGAAGCTTCGCGCACCCTGGCCGCTCAGATGTCCAGCATCATTTGCAGCGGTTTGCACTGCTGCTATAGCAGAAAACAGTGGGGAAATGCCGTCAAAATCGGGGTATGCGTGGAGATATGGCCTGATTGACGGCAGTCGCTGGCTGGTGAACGCGAAGGGCGAATTTGTTGCGGGCGGGCAGAATAGAGGCGCGAGAACACTCGCATGGCTTTAGCCGCTCGCGGGTACCCCTTTGCCGCTATAGTTGCATAGGAACGTCCCCGTGCACTTGTGG
>JAGCAM010000058.1 GCA_017652705.1 Kiritimatiellia bacterium
ACCCGGCGGCGGGCGGCGGCGCGGCGCCGTCGCTGAAACCCGGCGAAGAGTGGAACCCGCGCGGCGAGTGCCACATCGTCGCGTGCGCCGGGTTCGGCGGGGCCCCGCAATGGCGCCTCGCCGTGCGGTAGAACCTTTTAAGCCGTTACTGCTTGCAGGGGCAGAAGAGCGTCGCCGGCTTGAACTCGATGCCGGTCAGCTTCGCCGGATACCCCGTAACCTTGACGGAAGCCTCGTTCCAGAAGAAATACCATTTGTATTCCACCTCGTAACGCGTGCCGACGAGCGAATCGCACCCCGCCTGATCGCAGGCTGCCGCGTACGCACCGCTCTTGGCGAGCACGATGGTCTCCTGCAGATACCCCTTGTCGTCGACGTCGTCGGCAAGGTGCTTCGACGTGCCGCCGACGGTGAACCAGTTGAACCTGTAGAACGGAAAGATGCCGACGCGCTGCTCGGTGTACGTAACCGGCTTGTCTGATATCTCATATTTCTCGTACGCCGCGTCGCGCACTATCCGCGGGCGGAGGCTGTCGTCCCCGCCGTCGTTTCTGAAGTTCGTCACGCAGCCGCACGCGAATGCCGCGAGCAGCGCCGCTCCGATGAGTTTTTTCATTTCCCGACCTCCTTTGCTTTGTCTTTGCCTTTCGTCCCGGTTCCGTCCGAACCGGGTGAAATACGTCACTTCATCATCAGCGAAACCAGCAGCCTGCCGAAGCGTGCGGGATCCGGAACCGGCGAGCCTTCGGCGACCAGCGCCTGGGCGTAGAGCAGATCGACGGCGTCTTTCAGGGCGTCGCCCTCCAGCCCTTTCATCTTCGCCACGAGCGGGTGCGACCCGTTCAGTTCGAGTATCCGCTTGACCTTCGGCGCGGACTTGTTCATCGCGCGCAGCATGCGTTCCATGGCCGGCGAAAAACCGCCCGCGGCCGCCACCAGGCACGCCGGCGAATCGGCCAGCCGCGTTGAAAGCCGAACCTCGGAAACGTCGTCTTCAAGCTGCTTGCCTATCGCGTCCATCAGCGGCTTCAGTTCCGCCGCGTTTTTTTCGTTCGCGGTTTTCTCCGCCTCGCGTTCGGTTTCGGTGCCGAACTGCACGTCGCCGCGGGCCACGTCGGAGAATTTCTTCCCTTCGAATTCGCCGAGCGAATCCACCAGCCATTCGTCCACCGGGTCGCAGAAGAGCAGCACGTCGCACTTATGCCGGAGCGCCTGTTCGAGGTGCGGCGAAGTGCGGGCGGTCTCGACTTTAGGCGCGCACAGATAGTAGATGTCGGCCTGCCCCGGAGCCATGGCCTTGACGTATTCGCCGAGCGAGACGAGCCTGCCCGCCTCGGAGCGCGCCGAAGGGTACAGAAGCAGTTGTTTTATGCGGTCGGCGTTGGCGTGGTCGGTGCGCAGCCCCTCCTTCAGGACGGCGCCGAAAGAATCCCAGAACTTGCGGTAGCCGTCGGCGTTCTTCTTTTTGAGATCTTCCAGCGTCGACAGTATCTTGCCGGTGACGGCGCTTTTGATCTTCGCGATCACGACGTCGTCCTGCAGCATTTCGCGGGAAACGTTGAGGGGCAGATCCGACGAATCAACCACCCCTTTCACGAAGCGGAGATACTCCGGCAGCAGCATTTCGAAGTCGTCGCCGATGAAGACGTTGCGCACGTAGAGCGAAAGCCCGTGCTTCGTCTGCGGCATGTATATCTCCATGCCGGCTTCGCTCGGCAGAAAAAGCAGCGCCTTGAACTCGACCGCCCCCTCGCCGGAGAAGGGAATCGTCTCCAGCGGCTCCTTCCAGTCGCGGGAAAGGTGCTTGTAGAATTCGGAGTATTCCTCCTTCTTCACGTCTTTTTTCGGGCGTTTCCAGAGAGCCACCATGGTGTTGAGCGGCTTGGCTTCGTCTTCCTCGCGGCGCCTGCGGTCCTCCTCTTTTTCGCCGGCCGGCGCATCCACCCTGCGGAAGCGCACCGGGTAGGCGATGAAGTCGGAATACTTCTTCACGAGATCGGCCACGCGCCAGCGGTCGAGAAACTCCGTCTGGTCGTCCTTGAGCCGTATCATCACGCTGGTGCCGTAGCCGTCGCGGTCGGAATCGCCGACGGTGTAGCCCCCCTGCATGTCGGACTCCCACTGGAACGCGCCGGAGCCGCCGCGCTTCTTCGAAACGACGCGCACCTTGTCGGCGACCATGAACGCGGCGTAGAAGCCCACGCCGAACTGGCCGATCAGTTCCGGCAGGTCGGCGTTTTTCTCGCTCTGCAGCGCTTTGCGGAACGCCTTGGTTCCGGAAGAGGCGATGGTGCCGAGGTTGTTTTCCAGTTCCTCGGCGTCCATGCCGATGCCGTTGTCGGAAACCATCAGGGTCTTTGCCGAGGTGTCGACGGCGATCTCGATTTTCCAATCGGGGTTGTCGGCGATCAGCGTCTTGTCGGTCAGTGCGCGGAACTTGGCCTTGTCGATCGCGTCGGAGGCGTTGGAGATCAGTTCGCGCAGGAATATCTCCTTTTTGGAGTAGAGCGAATTTACCACGAGATCGAGCATTTCCGCGATCTCGGCTTTGAATTGACTGGTCTTCTTTTCCATAACAGGTGCGTATTATACCACTTTCGGCGGACGTTCGCCACATCAGGCGAGTTCGGCGGAGCGTCTGGCGGCGGCGGCGAGCGTCCTGGCGACGATTTTCTTGAACTGCGGGGCGGCGAGGAACTTCATGCCGGCGGCGGTCGTGCCGCCTTTGGTGCAGACGCCGTCGATGAACGGCTGCAGCTCCATGCCGCTCTCGCGCAGGAATTTCGCCGTGCCGTACATCGTCTGCCCGGCGAGCAGCCGGGCGACGTCCGGCTTGAGGCCGAGCGCGACGCCGCCTTCCGCCATGGCGGCCTCCATGTAGGCGAAATATGCCGGGCCCGACCCCGAGAGCGCGGTTACGGCGTCGAAGTCGCGTTCCTTGAGCACCACCGTCTCGCCGGCGCGCCCGAGTATCCGCGCCACCGCGTCGACGGCCGCCCGCGGCGTCGACGGCGCGGCGCAGATGGCGCACATGCCGGCTTTCGCCCGCAGCGCGAGGTTCGGCATCACCCTCACGAGCCGCACGCGGCGGCCGAACGCCGCACGGAGCTTCGCCAGCGTTTTGCCCGCGACGATGGAGGCGAGCGCACAGCCGGCGGCGAAAGCTCCGGCGACTTCCGCCGCGACCGCGTCCACGTCCTGCGGACGCACCGCGAGGAAGACGAGATCGCATTCCCGCGCGACCGCCTTGAGATCGCCGGTCACCCTCACGCCGTAGCGCTTCGCGATCTCCTCCGCCCGCGCCGGGTTCTTTTCGGCCATGAAAACCCCTTTGCGGTCTTCTATGGCCGACAGTATGCCCTCCGCCATTCTGCCCGCTCCGAAGAATCCTATTTTTTCCATTTTCCTTCTCCTTTCGTAAGAATGTTCACCACGGCCGCCGCCAGGCACATGCCGAACGTCGCCGTGACCTGCATCAAACTGCCGCGCACCTCGCGGGAAAGCGCCGGCTCCGCGCTCCAGACGCAGGGGAATTCCGCCGACGGAAACCGCCCGAGCCGCCTGAAACGGCGGCGCAGCGCCTTTGCGAGGGCGTCGCCTTCGACTTCGCCGAACGGCGTGACGCGTACTCTGGTCGGGTCGGTCCTGAGCGCCGCGCCCATGGAACTGACGACCGGCACGCCCGCCGCGGTGGCAAGGATCAGCAGCTCGGCCTTGCAGTCGACGCTGTCGATCGCGTCGACCGCCGCGTCCACGCCGTCGAACGCCCCGGCGTCGCCGCCGGTGAATCTGCCGCGGTCGGCGGCGACGTCGCAGGCCGGGTTTATCATCCGCAGACGCTCGCCCAGCGCCTCGACCTTGGGCCTGCCCACCGTGGCCGTCGTCGCCTGGCACTGGCGGTTGACGTTGCTCGGGGCGACCACGTCG
>JAGCAM010000059.1 GCA_017652705.1 Kiritimatiellia bacterium
CCTGACCGACCGCGCCGCGCTCGCCGAACTTTTCTCGGCTGTGCGCCCCGACGCGGTCGTCCATCGCGGCGCCGTGTCTTTCGTGCCCGACGCCGCGTCCGACCCCGGGCGGCTCGAACGCGTCAACGTCGGCGGAACCGTCAATCTGTTCGAAGCCGCGGCCGCCGCCGGCGGCCGCCGTCCGGCGTTCCTTTTCGTCTCCACCGCGCAGGTGCTCGACGAACCGCGCACGGCATACGCGGCGTCGAAAGCGGCCGCCGAGAGCGAGGTTCTGTCCCGTTCGGGCCGCGCCTGCACCGCCGTGATCGCCAGACCGGCGAACCACACCGGCCCCGGGCAGTCGCCGCGGTTTGTGGTGCCTTCGTTCATCCGGCAGGCGCTGGAGATAAAACGCGGCGTCCGCACCGTGTTTTCAGTCGGCAATCTCGATTCCGTCCGCGAATTCACCGACGTGCGCGACGTGGTTTCCGCCTACCGGCTGCTGCTGGAGAAGGGCGAGCCGGGGGCCGCCTACGAAATAGGTTCAGGACGGCGCATGTCGATGCGTGAACTGCTGCGCAAAGTCGCCGCAGCGGTCGGTGTGCCCGACGATTACGAGGTGGATCCGGAGAAATGGCGGCCGACCGGCGTTTCGCGCCGGCTCGACACCGGCCCGATCGCCGCTCTGGGCTGGCGCGCGGCGGTGCCCTTCGAAAAAACGATTTCCGACATGGTGGCCGCTTCGTGACGGATCTCGCCGCCATCGTCTTCGACCGCGGCGTTTCGCCCGCCGACAAGCGCCGCGCCGCCAGAAAATGGCTCAGGCGGTGGCAGCTTTCGCGCCTGCCCTCGCTCCGCTCCGCCGGTTACGCCGTTTCGCGCCGCGCCGCCGAACTCACCGCCGTCATCTATTTCTTCACTCCGCGCGGCGAGGATTTCGCCGCGTTCGAATTCGCGGTGCTGCAGACCTGGCGCGTCATCGGCAAAACACCCGTCGTGATAGTCGCCGACCGCGCCGTCGACGAAGCGGAACGTTTTCGCGAAGCCCACGCCGACTTCGTCTCGGTGCAAATCGAGCCGTCGCTCCGGCCCGGCGATATCCGCTCCATGACCGCCGACTGCATCGAACGGCTCCACCGGCGTTTCGAAACCCCGTACTGCCTGACGATACAGGACGACGGCTTTCCGGTGAGCGACGCGCTCGACCGGTTCCTCGGGGCGTACGACTACATCGGCGCCCCGTCGGTGCGCGACGTGCCGGCGCAGTATATCGTCGACATCACCCGCTGCGCGTGCATGAACGGCGGTTTTTCGCTGCGTTCGCGGCGGATCTGCCGCGACGTCGCCGGGCAGTGGCGCTTCTGGCGGCGTTTCGTCGACCAGTCGTCGCCGAGTTACTCCGAAGACGTCGTCTATTCCCAGATCTGCTGCCGCAACCCGCTGTTCCGGCTCAGAAACCGTTTTCCGTCATCCCGCACCGCCCGCCGCTTCTCGCTGCCAGATTTCGACGGCGCCGTAGACATCCGCAATCCGCCGGAACTGCCGTTCGGCGTGCACGGGCCCACCGCGGTCTGGCAGCTCGCGTCATGCGGGGCGATTTGAAGAAAGGACGCCCTGTGATCTACGACTGCTTCAGTTTCTTCAACGAACTCGATCTTCTGGAGATACGGCTGAACGTGCTCAAGGACGCGGTCGACCGTTTCGTGCTGGTGGAGGCCACCCGAACCCACACCGGTGCGCCGAAACCGCTTTTCTACGCCGAGAACAAGGCGCGCCTCGCCGCCTTCGCCGACCGCATCATCCACGTCGTCGCGGACGACTTCGCGGCGGCGGACGCCATCGCCGGCGAGCGCGAACGCGCCTGGGCGGTGGAGAACATCCAGCGCAACGCCATCGCGCGCGGTCTCTCCGGCGCCGCCCCGGGAGACACCGTTCTCATCTCCGACCTCGATGAAATACCAGATCCCGCCGCGGTGCGCAAAGCCGCCGGTTCGCCCGGCATCACCCGCCTCGGCATGAGAATCTACAACTACTACCTGAACTTCCGGAACTATTCGACGCCGCAGTGGACGCTCGGCACGCAGGTGCTGAGCTACGCCGCGTTCACCGACCCCGCCACGTACCGCGGCTTCAGGTTCGGCGAATTCGCGATCGCTTCGGTAAACGCCCCGCCCAGCGCGACGATGATCCGCATGGGCCGCCAGAACCGATTCATCCGCGACGCCGGCTGGCACTTCACCTATCTCGGCGGGGTCGAGGCGGTGCGCCGCAAGATAATGTCGATCGCCCACACAGAATACAACACCCCCGAAACCAGATCCGACGAATGGATCAAGGCGAGAATCGCGGCGGGCGAAGATCCGTTCCGCCGCGGAGACCGTTTCTTCGCGGATGAAATCGACGGGGCGTTCCCGGAATATCTGCGCTGCAACCGTTCGCGGTACTCGCACTTGATTCTGCCGGTGGCGGAAGGGGATGCGCACCGGACGCGGCTGCGGCGCTTCGCCGCGAAGGTGCGGGGCGCGGTGCGGCGCACGCTCGCCAGAGCGGTGCCGCCGTTTCTGGTTCCGGCGGCGATCAGGTTTCTGGACCGTCTGCACGGGGTGAAGCGCGGCACGTGACGTTGAGCGCCCGCAATCACGCCCGCCGGCTTTTCGCGTCTGCACGAAACCGCTGTGAAAGGCAGGACCGCGGCCCGAGCCGGAAAAAGCCAAAGCGTCACACGGGAGCGGGATTTTATGGTATAATGGAGGTAATTTTGCAAACGAAAGGATCAACGACATGGCAAGAATAACGATTCCGGTTGAAGAATTCAAGGCGCGCGTCGCCAAGGCAGCGCAGCTGGCGGCCGAAAAAGGTCTCGACGTGCTCGTCGTCAACGGTTCCGAAGCCGATTACGCCGACACCCGCTACTTCTCGAACTTCTGGCCGCTCTTCGAACGCTGCGGCGTGGCGATCGCCGCCAACGGCGAGGCGTGCCTCATGGTCGGCCCCGAAAGCCAGGTCTTCGCCGGCGACTTCAGCTGGATGGACCGCATCGCGGTGGTCTACCAGTACCGTGAAAGCGCCAACCCGGCGTACCCCGAACTCAAGAGCGAGTCGTTCCGCGACGTGTTCAAGAAAATCGGCGTCATCGGCGACAAGCTGCGCATCGGCGTCGCCGCCAAGCTTAACACCAACGCCGTGCAGCTCGACGGCATCAGGGAGTGTTTCCCCGAGGCGGAGATCGTCTGGGCCGACGACGTCATGCTCGCGCTCCGGCGCATCAAGAGCGACAACGAAATCGCCTGCATCCGCGAGGCGGCGCGCATCACCGATCTCGCGACCAAGGCGGTGATGGCGGAGCTGAAGCCCGGCAAGACCGAGCTCGAACTCGTCGGCGTCGCCCAGAAGTGCATCTACGAAAACGGCGCCGAATACGAAGGCCTGCCCATGTACTGTTTCGCCGAGAAGTCCACCCGGCACGCGATTTCACGCTCGTCCTACCGCGTCATCCAGGAAGGCGACATCGTGCAGCTGAACCTTTCCGCCAAGATCTGCGGGTACTCCCCGTCGATAGGCCTGCCGGTGTGCTGCGGCAAGCTCTCGCCGGAAAAGCGCGATCTCGTGCAGTTCGGCCTCGACGCGCATTACTGGACGGAGCAGCACCTTAAGCCCGGCGTTCTCGCCTCCCAGATCGCGAAGGACTTCATCAAGTTCTACGAAGAGCACGGCCGCCGCGACAACTATTTCTACGGCCCCTGCCACGGCACGGGGCTCATAGAGGTCGAAGCGCCGTGGATGGAGACCATCTCCGACTACGAACTGAAGCCGAACATGACCTTCCAGATCGACACGTTCGTGACTTCGCCGGCGTTCGGTCTCCGGTGGGAGAAGCCGATCGCCATCACCGAGGACGGCTGCCGCAATCTCGCCCCGGCGCAGATCGGCGCGAACGGCCCCATCGAAGTGTGCAACTGAAGGCGCGGTGATGCGCGTAACCTTTTACGGCGCGGCGCAGACCACCACCGGCTCGATGCATCTCGTCGAGGCGAACGGCAAGCGCATACTGCTCGACTGCGGGCTTTACCAGGGCCACCGCAAGGAGGCGTTCGAAAAGAACCGTAACCTGCCGGTGGACGCCGCCTCGATCGATTACGTCATACTTTCGCACGCGCACATCGACCATTCCGGCAACCTGCCGCAGCTGGTGCGGCAGGGGTTCCGCGGGCGAGTCTTCGCCCGCCAGTCGACCACCGAGCTCTGCGACATCATGCTGCGCGATTCGTGCTTTCTGCAGAAGCGCGATCTCGAGTACGTCAACAAGAAGCGGCGCCGCGACGGCAAGCGCCTTTTCGAGCCGCTTTACGAAGAGTCCGACATCGACGCGCTGATGCAGCTTTTCACGCCGACGCACATGCACGAGCCGCGGGAGATCGCGCGCGGGCTGACGCTCGAGTTCTTCAACGCCGGCCACATTCTCGGCTCGGCGCTGGTGCAGCTCGACGTGAAATCCGACCACGGGCGCAACCACCGGCTGCTGTTTTCGGGCGACCTCGGCCAGCCGAACCAGCCGATACTGCGCCACTACGAATACCCTGCCGGCGCCGACATACTGATCTGCGAGTCAACCTACGCCGACAAGTACCATCCGTCGGCGGATGACGTGGAACTGCGGCTGGAGCGGTATCTCAAGTACATCGACCGGCACAATTCGAAACTGCTGGTGCCGGCGTTTTCGGTCGGCCGCACCCAGCAGATAATCTACTATCTCAACCGTCTCGCCGCCCGCGGCAGGGTTCCGCGGGGGGTCAAGCTCTTCATCGATTCGCCGCTTTCGCGCAAGGCGACAGAGATATACGCGAAGCACCGCGAGGTGTACAACGACGAAGCGCGGGCGATGCTCGCGGCGGGGATGGATCCGCTGACGTTTCCCGGCATGGCGTTCATTGGCACGCCGGAGGAATCGATGGCGCTCAACGACGCTCCCGGGCCGATGATCATCATCGCGGCGAGCGGCATGTGCGAAGGCGGCCGGGTTCTGCACCACCTGAAGCACTGCGTCTCCGACCCCGAAAACATCATCCTCATCTGCGGCTTCCAGGCCGAGAACACGCTCGGACGCCGCATCGTCGAGAAGCGCAATCCGGTGAAGATTTTCGGCGATGAGGTTGAACTGAAGGCCCGGGTCGAGGTGATCAACGCGCTTTCGGCGCACGCCGACCGCGCCGGACTTTCCGACTGGCTGCGCGAAGTCAAGGACAACGTGCGCCACGCGTTCGCCGTCCACGGCGAGCCCGAGAAGGTCACGGCGATGGCGGAGCTGATGAACGATCTCGGCGTGAAAAACGCGGTGGCTCCGGCGCCGGGGCAGACTTTCAAAATCGAGTGAATGTTCGATCTGGTGGTAGTCACCGCGGCCAACGCTGAGCAGGCCCGCGGGTACCGCGCGCAGCTGAAGGGCAGGAGCCGTTTCAAGGTGGTTGCCGACCCCGGCGGCAGGCGCGTCGGTTCCCTCGGCGCGACGGTCAACGTGCTGCGCGGTCTGCTCCGGGGCGGTGTCGGGAACGCGCCTCGCCGGGTGCTCGTCTGCCACAGCGGCGGCGACGCGCGTCGCACCCCGGGTTATTCCGCGATGGGCAAGGCATTCGTGCCGATGAAAGACGGCAGACCGATTCTCGACCACATCGTCGAAGAAATGGAGAAACTTCCCGCGGCGGACGGCGTCACCGTCTGCTGCGGAGACGTGGTGCCCTATCTTAAAGGGCGCGTCGCATTCGCGACGGAGGGCGTGACCGGGGTGGCTTACCCAGACGGCGCCGGGCGCGCCCGCCGCCACGGGGTTTACCTGACCGCCGCCGGCGCGAGGACGCGCGGGCCCGCCCCGCGCGCCGTGACCGGCTTTCTGCAGAAACCGCGCGTGAAAGGCGGAACCTTTCTTGTCGACACCGGCATCA
>JAGCAM010000060.1 GCA_017652705.1 Kiritimatiellia bacterium
CCCGAAGGCGCGCGCGACTACCTCGTGCCGAGCCGCATCCACCGCGGCATGTTCTACGCGCTCCCCCAGGCGCCGCAGATGTTCAAGCAGCTCCTCATGGTCTCGGGGTTCGACAAATATTTCCAGATCGCGCCGTGCTTCCGCGACGAGGCCGCGCGCGCGGACCGCTCGCCGGGCGAGTTCTACCAGCTCGACATCGAGATGAGCTACGCCACGCAGGACGAGATCTTCGCCGTCGTCGAGGACGTCGTCGGGAAGACGTTCAAGGAGTTCTCGACATGGGCCTGCAACGCCGCGCCGTGGCCACGCATCAAGTACCGCGACGCGATGATGACGTACGGCAGCGACAAGCCCGACCTCCGGAACCCGCTCAAGTGGTTCGACATGTCCGCCTTCTTCGCGAAGGCCAACTTCAAGGCGTTCGCGAACTGCGTCGCCCAGGGCGGCCTCGTCAAGGGCCTGCTCGTCAAGGGCATCGTCGGCGTCGAGACGCGCACGTGGTTCGACAAGCGCGAGGCGTTCGTGAAGGAGAACGGCGGCAAGGGTCTCGGCTACATCAGCTGGACGAAGGAAGGCGAGCTCAAGGGCCCGATCGCGAAGTTCCTCTCGCCCGAGCAGCTCGACGAGATGAAGGCGCTCGCCAAGATGGAGCCGGGCGACTGCCTGTTCTTCATGGCCGCGGACGTCGACGAGTGCAACCGCCTCTCCGGGCTCGTGCGCACCGACGTCGCCCAGCACCTCACGAACGACATCTGCGAGAAGAACTGCTACAAGTTCTGCTGGATCGTCGATTTCCCGTTCTTCGAGAAGGACCCCGAGACCGGCAAGATCATCTTCTCGCACAACCCGTTCTCCATGCCGCAGGGCGGCTTCGAGGCGCTGAACGGCCCCGACCCGCTCAAGATCGAGGCCTACCAGTACGACGTCGTCTGCAACGGAATCGAGCTCAGCTCCGGCGCGATCCGCAACCACCGCATCGACATCATGGAGAAGGCGTTCGAGATCGCCGGCTACCCGAAGGAAGTGGTGCAGCAGAAGTTCGGCTGCCTCTACAACGCCTTCCAGTACGGCGCGCCGCCGCACGGCGGCATCGCCCCGGGCGTCGACCGCATGGTCATGCTCCTCACCGACACGCCGAACATCCGCGAGGTCATCGCCTTCCCGATGAACCAGAAGGCGCAGGATCTCATGATGAACGCGCCGAACTACGTGACAGAGCAGCAGCTCAGAGAGCTCCACATCAAGATCCGCGGCACCGGCGGGGAGGCCGCCGCCGCGGAAGTCAAGAATTAAAAGTTAAGAGTGAAGCCGCTCGCATTCACGCTCAAGGCTTTTCCGGCGGTAACGGTTCTCACCATCGGGCTCTGCTATCTCACGCAGCTCGTGTCGGAACGGTTCGGCGTAAAGCTGCCGGATCAGGAAAACATCGAACTGATGCGAAAATACGCCGGTCTGAACCTGACGTTCATCATCCTCTGCGCCCAGGTGCTTTTCATCATGCCGGCGATCGAAGAGTGCATCTTCCGCTGGCTTCTCTACCGGCTGCCGTGCAAAATCCTCGCGCACTGGCATCGCGGCGGCGTCGGGGCTGAATGCACCGCCGCCGTAGCCGGCTCGGCGCTGTTCTCCGCAGCACATTATCTGTTCCAACCGTTCCCGGACACGGCCTTTATCGCGCTGTTCTTCTTCGGCCTCGCGCAGTGCTGGCTCTACCGCCGCACCGGAAGCCTCTGGTGCTGCCTGCTGAACCATGCGCTCTTCAATCTCGCGAACCTCACCCTGCTTTTCGTGATTCCCCAATGAATTGTTCGCCGCCATCTCAACCCCTCAACTTCTCAACTTCTCGACTTCTCAACTCCCACGCATGAAAGTCTGTTTTGACACGTTCGGATGCCGCCTCAACAAAGCCGAGGCGTTGCAGATGGAAGCCGACTACATCGCGGACGGCTGGCAGACCACCGAATCGCACTCCAACGCCGACCTCATCGTCGTGCGGGGCTGCAGCGTGACCGCCCGCGCCCAGCAGGAATGCGAGCAGCACATCGCCGCGCTCAGAAGCCGCTACCCCTCGGTGCCGGTGCGCGTATGCGGCTGTCTCGCCCAGACGAACCATCTGGGCGGACACATCCACGCCCCGCGCCACGATCCGGAGCGCAAAACCGTGCCGATGCGCACCGCCCGCGCCTACCTAAAAGCACAGGACGGCTGCGCCGGCAAATGCACGTTCTGCATAGTGCCGTCTTTCCGCGGCGAATCAAAATCGGAAAACTTCACCGCGCTTCTCGACCGCGCGAAACGTTTCATCGACGCCGGATACCGCGAACTGGTCGTGACCGGCTGCAATCTCGCGCTCTACGCCTCCGAAGGCAAACGACTGCCCGATCTCGTCGCCGCGCTCGCGGAACTCTCCGGCGGAAACGACCCCTGCCGAGTCCGGATAGGTTCGCTCGAGCCGGGCGCATGCGCGCTCGACACCGTGCGCGCGATGGCGGAGCACCGCAACGTCTGCCGGTTCCTCCACATCCCCGTGCAGTCCGCCTCGAAGACGATTCTCGACGCCATGAACCGCCCGTACACCCCGGACGCGGTCGCGGAACTGACTGATCTCGCCGTCAGTCTCATGCCCGGTCTCGGGCTCGGCTGCGATCTGATGACTGGTTTCCCCGGGGAGAGCGAAGTTGATTTCGCGATGACGAAGAATTTTCTGCAAATCCACCCGTTCAGCAACGCGCACATTTTCCCGTACTCGGAACGCCCCGGCACGACCGCCGCGGCGATGATGCCGTCGGTGCACAAAGCGGTAAGGTCGTTCCGCGCCCACCTGCTTGCGGACGTGATTCAGCGCATGCGCCGCGATTTCGCGGAATCGTTCCTCGGCAAAACCGTTGAAATCGTCGTCGAGGACGAGGAACACTGCACCGGGTGGACAGGCGAATACCTGCGCTGTTCGGCGCACGGCGGCAAGATCCCGCGCCGCTCGATCGCCCGCGTCATCGTCAACAAGTTTTCCGACGATTGCCTGCACGGGCGTCTGGTGCAGAACAACGGGCGGGGCTGACGAACCCCGCCCGCGCGGCGTCACTTCGCCGCCGGCTCTTCCGACGGCGGAACAAAGCGCTTGTACGCCTCGCTCGCCTCGATTTTCGCCTTTTTCAGTTCGCCCTGTATGAATTTCTGGGAGAAGGCGCGTTCATCGCGCGTCTTCAGTGATTTTTCAACGTCAGCCGCGGAAGGAACATCCTTCATCTCCGGCGCCTTGACGAGTATGTGGCTGGCGCGCACCTTCTCGGGCGCCGCCGGCTTGTCTCCCGTCGCCTCCACCGCCGGAGTCTTGCCGGTGACCAGCACAAGATGGTAACCGAACTTGGTTCTCACCGGATCCGACACCTTGCCGACCGGCAGCGAGAATGCCGCTTCATCGAATTCCTTGACCATCTGGCCGTGGGTGAATTCTCCGAGATCGCCGCCCTTCTGCGACGACGGACAGTCGGAATTTTTCTTGGCCAGTTCGGCGAACTTGTCTTTCAGCCCGGCCTTGGGCACGGCGGCGAGCTGACCCTTGATGGTGTTTATCTTTTCCTTCGCCGCGGCGTCGTTCTTCTTCGCGTCGGCGTTGGACGCGATCACTTCCGCCACGAGTTTCTTCGCCTCCTCCGCGTAGTCTTTCTTGCCGGTCTTGGCGATTTCGGCCTTGATCATCTTGTCGATGAGGATTCCGTTCTCGAATTCGTCGCGGGCGCGTTTCTCGCCGAGCGGGAATTTTTTGAAATACTCTTTGATGGATTTCGGCGCCCCCGGCGTGTTGGCGGTGGCGGCGAGGAACGTTTTCTCGCGCTCTCTGCGGTCTTCGTCGGTCACCTTGAACCCGGCCGCTTTCGCTTTGGCGCCGAGCACGTTCTGCACGATGAAACTCTGGACGATCTGGTTGGCGATCATCTGCCTGGCGTAGGACAGCTGCGCGGCGGGTATTTTGCCGCCCTGGGCTTTGACGATCGTTTCGACGTCTTTGTCAATGGAACTCTGCATCAGTTTGACGCCGTCGACCGACACCGCCATGACGTCAGCTTTCGGCTTGGCGCCGGCTCCAAGGCATACGGCCGCCGCCGACACCAGCGCGACCGCGCCGAAGATTTTCGCATTCATGTTTTTATTCCTTTTTTGTTCTGTGAAAGCCACTATGCCACCGCGCCCCGATGGCTCCAGCGATGGTTTTTACAGGATACAAAAACCGTCTCATTCCGTCAACCCCCCCACCGCGCTTTTCAAACCAGCGCGGCCGCCGCCAGACGGGCCCCGCCGACGGCAGCGGAATCGGCCACGTCGATCGCCGCCACTTTCGCGCCGAATATGTCGGCGATCGCCTCGCGAATCCCCCTCGAACGCGACGCGCCGCCGGTCACTTTGATCTCCGCGAAATCGCCTATCCACCGCGTGCGTTCCCGCATGTTCGCGATCTGCCCTTCGACCACCGCGCGTATCTTCACCTCCGCCGGAGACGCCGGCCAGTCGAAATTCGCCTCGATCCCCGTCGCCGCGTGCTTCGGCGTGATCTCCTCCTCGAAATACGGAAACGCGCGCTTCCCGCCGTTGCCGCGCTCCGTCGCCGCGAACGCCGTCTCGTCGAAAAACTTCCAGTCCACGCCCAGTTCGGCGCGCACCCGGTCGCGGGCGAGCGACCCGTTCTTGAAGCACGCCAGCGACATGAACCCGCCCGCGGGATTGCCGAACACGTGCCCGCACCCGCCAGGATCGGTGTGAAATTTCTCCATCGCGGCGAAAAACACGTCGCTGGTGCCCAGCGAAATGACCGCTGTGCCGGGCCGCTCGGCGAAGCACCCCACGAGCGACGCCGGATTGTCCCCGGTGAACGGCACCACCGGAATGCCCGGTTTCAGACCGAACTTCGCGAACCTCGCCGAGAGCGGTGCGGCCGCCGCCGCGATCCGGCCGGTGCACCGCGGCAGACGGGCGGAAAGACCGGGCGCCGCGAACTCGCATATCTCCTCGTCCCAGCAACCGCGGCCGAGATCGAGCAGATTCATCCCCGCGCCGTCTCCGGTGTCCACCGGCATGTCCGAACCGGTCAGATACGACGCGAGAAAGGAACTCAGCAGATGTATCCGTCTGGTCCTGGCGTAAGCCGCTGGCTCCTCCCGCGCGAACTTCATTATCTGCGGACCAGCAAAACGTTCGATCGCCGGCGAACCGGTCTCGGTTTGAAGACGCGAACCGAATTTAGCGTCCAGCGCGGCGCATTCGTCCTTCGTCGAAGAATCCATCCAGATTGGCGAAGTCGCCCTCGAAAACACCAGCGGGTCGAGCGACTCCAGGTAAACCGTCGCGTGCTGCTGCGCGTCGCCGCCGACTGCAGCGACCCGGTCCATCGGAAAACCCGAATCCCTCAGCCGCGCAAGCGCCAGTTCCAGCCCCTCCACCCACATCCGGGGGTCGGCGCGCCGCACCGATCCCTCCGCCGGCAGAAAACCGTCGGGGCTGCCGTATCCGGGCAGATCGCGCCCGTAATTCACCGCGGCGGACGCGACCACCGCTCCCGCCGCCGCGTCCCACGCGACAGCTTTCACGCCCTGCGTCGAAGAATCCACGCCCAGCGTGATTTTCGCCCCTTCGCCGATCGTCATCATTTCATCCTCTCTCCTCGAGGTTCACCGCGCCGGACGTTTTCATCGGAACACATCGATCTCCCGTTCGCGGAATCGCGCCCTGCCGCTGACCGGCCGCGCCGGTTTGCCGGCGGCGCACGCCGCAACCGCCGCCAGCGCGGCCAACACCGAAGCCATCGCCTCTTTTTTCACGCTCGGTTCTCCATTCGCCTTTTCAGTTCACATGCTCGCCAGCAGCCCGCCGCAAAGCACCAGCCGCTTCTCGCGGTCCGAAAGCGCGGCTCTTATCCGCACTTTCCTGCCGCCTGCTTCCATGACCGCCGCGCCGCCGGTCTCCACCGCCCTGCGCACGCCTTTCACCCTCACCGCGTCGCCCGCCGAGACGAGGTCGTAGTCGGCCGGGTCTTCGAAAGTGAACGGCACGATGCCGAAGTTCACGAGATTCGCGCGGTGGATGCGCTCGATCGACTTCGCCACCACCGCCTTCACGCCGAGGTACATCGGGCACAGCGCCGCGTGCTCGCGCGAACTCCCCTGCCCGTAGCTTTCCCCGGCGATGATCACGTTGGCGAGTCCCTTCGCGTTGTTCTCCATGCACCGGTCGTGAAAGCCCGCGTCGCACGGCTCGAAAACGAACTTCGCGTACACCGGCACGTTGGACCGGTACTTGAGCCGCGCCCCGGCCGGCATGATGTGGTCTGTCGTTATCCTGTCGCCGACCTTGATCGCCGCCACTCCTTTCAGATCCGCCGCCAGCGGTTCGCCGCGCGGCACCCGCGCGATGTTCGGGCCGCGCGTGACCTTCGCCCCGGGCACCCCTCTGCCGGCGGTTTCACGGTACAGGAACATCGCGTCGTCGACCGGAAACTTCCTCGGGGCGGGAACCGCCGCCGTCCCTTCGCAGGCGCGGAATTCGCCGGCGAGCGCCGACGCAGCCGCCGTCTCGGGCGAGACGAGGTACACCTGCGCCGATTTCGTCCCGCTGCGCCCCTCGAAATTCCGGTTGTTGGTGCGCAGCGAAACCGCCCCGGTGCCGGGCGACATGTGCGCGCCGATGCAGAAGCCGCACGCATTCTCGAGAATGCGGCACCCCGCTTTGATGAGCGTCGCGAGCGATCCGTCCGCCGCCAGCATGTTCACCACCTGCCGCGAACCGCAGGCGACGCCGACCTCGACGTCGTCGGCTACGTGCCGCCCCTTGAGTATCTGCGCCACCGTGCGGATGTCGCGGTACGACGAATTCGTGCACGAACCGATCAGCACCTGGTTCACCTTCGTACCCTTCATCGACTTCACCGTCACCACGTTGCCGGGGCTGTGCGGCGCCGCGGCGAGCGGCTCCAGCTTCGAAAGATCAACCTCGAACTCGTCTTCGTACGCCGCGCCGGCGTCGGCGGCGATCCGCCTGAAATCCCTCGCCCTTCCCTGCGCCGCCAGAAACTGTCTGGTCACCCCGTCCGACGGGAAAACGCTCGTCGTAACCCCGAGTTCCGCGCCCATGTTGGTGATGGTGGCGCGCGACGGCACGTCCAGCGTCTCCACGCCCGGCCCCGTGTATTCGAATATCCAGCCGACGTTGCCTTTCGTGCCGAACTTCTCCAGCACCTTGAGTATCACGTCCTTCGCGCTCACGCCTTTGCGCAGCGCGCCTTTCAGCACGATCGCGCGCACTTTCGGCGCGGGTATGTGAAACGCCCCGCCGGCCATCGCCACGGCAATGTCAATGCCGCCCGCCCCGATGGCGATCTGCCCGATGCCGCCCCCAGTCGGCGTGTGCGAATCGCTGCCGAGCAGCGTCGTGCCGGGCTTTCCGAATCGTTCGAGATGCAGCTGGTGGCAGATGCCGTTGCCGGCCTTGGAATAGACAATGCCGTACTTTCTCGCGACAGACGCGAGAAAGTCGTGGTCGTCGGCGTTTTCAAAGCCGATCTGAACAGTGTTGTGGTCGACGTACGACACGGCGAGTTCGTTCTTCACCCGCCCGACCCCCATTGATTCGAACTGCAGATAGGCCATCGTCCCGGTGGCGTCCTGCGTCAGAGTCTGGTCGATCCTGATGCCGATTTCGGAGTCCTTTTCGGGATCCCCCTCCACAAGATGCGCGGCGAGAATCTTCCGCGCAACATTCAATGCTTTTTTTCCCATGATTATATTATACCAAATTGCGGAGTGATGTCAGCTGGTCACCGCCGCGCCGATCACCAGGATCAGGATCATCAGCGGCACGAAATACCGCAGCAGCGGCCCGAACGCGCGCGGCAGACGAATCCCTTCACCCGCCGACGCCTCCGCGCTGAATTTTTCGAAACCCCAGCCCGCGCGCGTCGATACGAACACGCTGATGAGCATCGCCCCGGTCGGCAGCCACAGCTGGCTGAAGACGAAATCCTCCGCTTCGAGCGCTCCGCCGCACATCACCGCCGGCAGCGATCCCGCCGCGACCAGCGCGCCCACCGCGGCCGCCGTCCACCCCCTCCGCCACCCGAACGCCTCCATCAGCCCGCCGATCAGGCACTCGAAAACCGCCACCACCGTCGTCACCGCCGCCAGCGTGAGAAAGAAAAAGAACACCGTGCCCCACACCCGGCCGCCGGACATCTCGGCGAAGACTTTCGGCAACGCTTCGAATATGAGCCCCGGCCCGGCATTGACCG
>JAGCAM010000061.1 GCA_017652705.1 Kiritimatiellia bacterium
CGCTCGCTGCCGAGGACGTCCCCCGTGAAGCACTCGGACTGGACGCGCACGAGGACTGGCGCGCCGTCGTCGACCGCTCCCTTGACGAGGGCCAGGTGCTCGAGCCCCGTAAGACGGCTCTTGTACATCGACAGGCGGAAATGTCCATACGCCGTCGGCAGGGCCACGGCCTCGACGAGCTCGACAAGCCTGTCGTGCCTGCGACGGTAGGCGATGATGTCCGCGATCGACGTCACCTTCAGCCCGTGCTCCTTCGCGAACGCCATCACGTCCGGGAGCCTGGCCATCGTGCCGTCGTCCTTCATTATCTCGCAGCAGAGCCCGGCCTCCTTGAGTCCGGCGAGGCGGCAGAGGTCGACGGTCGCCTCCGTGTGCCCCGCCCTGCGCAGGACGCCGCCCTCGCGCGCCCTGAGGGGAAACATGTGCCCCGGCCGGCGAAAGTCCCCCGGCTTCGCGCCGTCGCGCACGGCCGCCCGCGCCGTCACCGCCCGCTCCGCGGCGGAGATGCCCGTCGTCGTGGCGACCGCGTCGATCGAAACGGTGAACGCCGTCTGGTGGTTGTCGGTGTTCTCCGCCACCATCTGCGGCAGTTCGAGCCGGCGGCACCACTCCCCGCTCATCGGCATGCAGATGAGTCCGCGCGCGTGCGTCGCCATGAAATTGACGTTCTCGCACGTCGCAAACTCCGCGGCGCAGATGCAGTCCGCCTCGTTTTCCCGATCGGCGTCGTCCGTCACCAGGATTATCTCCCCGCGCTTCAGCGCCGCCACGCAATCTTCAACGCCGTCAAACATCTCACGACCCCGGATGCACCGGCTTCCCGCCGGCGCGGCACATCGGGCACTCCGCCGCCGTCCACGTCGCCGGCGTCATCCTGACCAGCGAAAACAGCGGGGTGCGCCCGAACTTGACCCTGCCCGCGCTGCGGTCCACCAGCACCACCACGCCGGCGACTCTCGCCCCCGCCGCCTTCACCAGATCGATCGTCTCCTGCACGCGGCCGCCTTTGGTGACCACGTCTTCGGCGACGACGTAGCGCTCGCCTTTCCTGAGCGCGAACCTGCGCATCGCCAGCACCGTGTTGGGCTTGCCGGTCGCGTCCACCCCCGCCCCGGGCACTTTCTCCGCGAACACGCACTTCACGCCGAGCTCCCGCGCCACCTCGTGACCGACGAGTATGCCCCCCACCGCCGGCGAAATCACCCCGTCGATCCGCCTGCCGAGTTTGCCGCTCTTCACCGCGCGCCGCGTCACCTCCCGGCAGAGTTTCTCGGCGATCCGCGGATACCGCAGCACGTTCGCGCACTGAAAATACCGGTCGGAGTGCAGCTTCGACCTCAGCTCGAAGTGGCCTTCAAGCAGCGCACCGGTGTCTTTGAACGCCTTCAGCACCTGTTTTTCGCTCATCATTTTAGTTTTCCTCCTTGAATCTGCCGATGCCGCCGTCAATCCGCCTTCAGCAGCTCCGCCCTTGAAAAAGGCAGGTTTTCACCCGCCCCGTCGTCTTTTATGCGAACCGGCGGCGGCGCCGCAAGCGATGGCGCGAACGGCGGCATTTCGCACGTCATGAGCGGCGGCGGCGGCGGCTTGCTGCGCGCCCAGATGCCGAGCACCGGCTGATTCGGCGCCTCGGGCAGGTTGCCGGTCAGCAGCTCGTAACTCTGCCGCCCGCCGCCGTTGCGCCATGTCGCCTTCGCCGCGCGCACGGCCGCGACTTCCGCCTCCTCTCCGAGCTCCACGAACGACGCCGATCCGGATTCCGGCGGCGGCGATGCCCTGAACCGGACCGCCTCGACCGGAAACACCGCCGCGACTCCCGCGGCGACGGCAAGCCCCGAAACAAGCGAAACCAGATCGCCGCCGGCGCTCATTCGCCGCCTCCTTCGCCCTTGCCCGCGACCAGCACTTTGCGTATCCCGCTTTTGCGCGCCGCCGCCACGAGTTCCAGCACTCCGCCCGCCGGTATGCGCCTGTCCGCCAGCACCAGCAGCGATTTACGCCGGCTGCGGCCGGCGCTCTCCGCCAGCGCTTCGCGCAGACTGCGCATTGACGCCGCGTCGCCGAGCAGATACCGCGTGTCGTCGAAAAACACCATCGTCTCGTGCGGCACCGGCATCATCAGCGCCACCATGTCGGCGCTCTCCCCGTCGACGACGCCGCCGTCCGGCAGATCGAACAGCACCCCTTTGAAGGAGGTCAGCGCACCCCCGACGAAATGCATCATCAGGAGCAGCAGCCCCACCGTCAGATACGGCGCCGCCGCCGCAACCGGCCGCAGCCACGCCGCGCCGCACCGCCAGATGCCGAGATTGCGCCCCGGCAGCCATCCCCAGCCGTTCATTCCGGAGCCTCCTCACCGCCCGCGCCCGACAGATAGCCGATTATCTGGCTCGCCGCCGCCTCCAGTTCAACGACCACCCGGTCGAGCCTGACCCTGAGGCTGCCGTACATCACCGCCGCCGGTATCGCCACCGCCAAGCCCGCCGCCGCCGACACCAGCGCCTCCATCGAACCGTTCAGCAGATCCGCACGCGACACCAGCGCCTGCGTGTTCGCGGCCATCACCGTTTTGATGAAGCCGATCACCGTGCCCAGCAGCCCGAGAAGCGGCGAAACCTGCGCGATGATCGCCAGCGTCGACAGCCGCCGGTCGAGCCGGCCGATTTCCGCACGCCCCTGCGAATCCACCGCGTCGCGCAGCGCCCGCGCCGACCCGCCGCGGTTGCGTATCGCCGTCGCCACCACCTGCGCCACCGGCGCCGACACGTCCTCGCAGATCGCCAGCGCCTCCTCGTCGTTGCCGGAATCCAGCACGTTGACAACCCCTTTCAGAAAATCCTGGTAATCGATCTGCGCCCGCCGCAGCTCGATAATCCGCACGACGAACGTCACCGCGACGACGACCCCGGCCGCCGCCAGGATCCAGAACACCGGACCTCCCGCAAACGTCATAGAAAACCTCCCTTGTTTGAAATCCGCTCGATGCGCTTCATGGCCTCTTCCGCCGCCGGAACGTCGCTCTCCGCCACCAGCTCGAGTATCCCCGCCGCCTGCCGGTCGCGCCCGCGGCTCTCGAACTCATCCGCCAGCCGGAACGCCGCCGTCGAAAACGCCGCCCGCGCCTCGTCGGTGTAATGCACCCCGTCCAGCCGCCCGGAACGGTACGCGAGCACCACCTGCGTGTAATACTGGTCGACCGCCTCGTCCATCCGCTTGAGCTTCTCCAGCGACCGGGCGATTCTGAACGACACCACTATCTGCTCGCTCGCCGTAAGCGCGCCGCCGAACCGTATCGACCGATACGCGTCCAGCGCCGCCACGTACCGCGAAGAGTTGTCGGCCCCCATCGCGAACAGCGCGTCCGCCTTCAGCATCTGCGCGCGCGCGCGCACCGCCGAGGTCGCCGCCGGCGACGACGCCACCCGCTCGAACAGCAGCACCGCCTCGTCGAACCTCGCCAGTTCGATGAGCGCCTCCCCCTGCACCAGCAGCCCCTGCGTCTTGAACGACGAGTCGGGGTGCCCGTCAGCCAGCTCGGTCGAAAGCCTGATCGCCAGATTGTAGTCACTTTCCGCGAACGCCGCCCGCGCCGCCCACAGCAGCGCCTCCGCCGCCGTTTCCGCCCCCCCCTGCGCCTTCGCATACTCCAGAAACAGCCGCTTCGACTCCTTCCACTCCCGCCGGTTGTAGAGAAATTTCGCCAGCCACAGCCCCGCCTCCGACCGCACCGCCGCGTCTTTGCCGCCGTCCGCGAGCCGCCTCGCACCGGCCATCGCCTCTTCGTCGCGCCCCTGACCGTAAAGACAAAGCACCGTCAGAAAATCCATCCTCTCCGCGCGCGACGCGTCCGCCTTGGCGACTTCCCCGAAGACCTTCATCGCCTCCTCGAACTTGAACCCGCGGAAAAGCTCCCGCCCCCGGGCTTCAAGCTCCTTCGTCTCCACCGCCGCCTTCAGCACTTTCGCCACTTTCGTGCCGGGGTGTTTTTCAAGCACGAACCGGTACCTCTCCATCGACTCCGCCGCGCGCCCCATGCCCTGCAGAACGTCACCTTCCTTCACCGCCGCCAGCGCCCGCTCCTCGTCGTCCGCGGCGAACTGCCCCGCCAGCCTGAACGCCTCCAGCGCCTCCTCGCGCCGGCCCATGTTCACGAACACCCAGCCGCGCCCCTCCTGCACCGCCGCGATCTTTGCGACGTCCGGCCACGTCTCTATCGCCTCGTGGTACGCCTCCGCCGCCGCCTTCCACCGCCCCGCAGACACCCGCGCGTCCGCAACGGCGAGCAGCGCCTCGCGCGCGCCGTCGGTGTCGGGCGCGTCCTTGACGATCGCCCTGATCAGCTTCTCCCCTTCGGCGTCGGTCTTCGCGTCGCGCAGCATCGCCGCCCCAAGCCGCAGCCCCACGATGCGCCGCAGCGGCACCGATTTGAGCGAGTCGTACGCGCTCCGCAGAACCTCCGCGTCCATGAGATTCGCGCACGCCGCCGCGCGCACCTTCTCCCTCACGTTCGTGGAAGCCGCGATCTCCCGCCAGATGCCGTTCGCCGCCACCTGATTGCCGCTCTTGGCGAGCGCCGCCGCCTCGAACATCTTGACCTCGACCAGCCCCTCCGGCGAACCGCCGCGCTTCAGCGCCGCCAAAGCCGCCGCGTGGTCGCCCTTGACCACCGCCCGGTAGTAGTCGAACCCGTCCCCCTTCGCGTCTTTCCAGCCCGAGAGACTTCTCCCGACGTCGTCCCATTTGCCCTCACCGGCGTAACTTTCAAGAATGATGAGCTTCGCTTCGTCGGTGCCGACCTTCGCCGCGTGGTTGCGCGCCACCGTCCAAAGCCCGTCGCGGAGCGCCTCCCTGGCGACGGATATCTCCGCCTTCGCCGCGTCGCCGCCGGCCGGCGCCGCCCCGGCGAACGACGCCGCGAACGCCGCCGCCAACGCCAGAATCTTCCGCCGCGCAATCAACCTTGTCACATCATTCATACCGCCCCGCTTTACCGGACTCCGCCCGCCCTATCGCTCGAACCTGAGCGCCGCCGCCCGGTCGATCGTGTGCACCGCCGAATAACTCGTCAGCGTGAACAGATGCAACCCGTACGGCATCCCGCTCGGCCCTGCCTTCTTCGCGTATCCGGGGCTCATCACCCGCGCGATGTTGAAATACACCGTGTCGCCCGGAACCACCGGCCGCATCAGCATCGTCGCCAGCGGAAACGCATACCGGTTCGTCCAGCGGTCCCGCTGCGACCTGTCGGTCGTGTAGCGCATTCCGTACGACGCGTCGCCCGATTCCTTCGCGTTCACGTTCCGCCTGAAGTTCACCTCGCCGTCGCTCTGCGCCATGCAGTCGCCGAAAGCGTTGGTGAGGTAGAACCGCGAAGGCATCCCCCGCTGAAACGCGATCATGAATTCCCACGTGTCGTACGGGGCGATGTGCGGCGAAAGCGCGAGTTTTGAAGTGTCGCCGCCGATGTCGGTCAGCTCCATGTACAGATGCGTCGAATCGTAAACGCTCCTGACTTCGCAGGTGAAAAACTCCGAAACCTCGCCGCCCCCCGCCTTGAAAAATTTCTGCCGCCGGACCTCCGCCTTCGACCAGTCCACCTTCGAGACGTCGCCGCCGGCGTCCGGCACGCGCTTCACCGTCCACTCGTCCTGCGGCGCCTTCGACCGCGTTTCAAAAGCCTCGTAACCGTCCTGCATCCACAGCCAGACGCTCTGCTTCCACAGCGCCGTCATTTTCCGCGCCGCCGCGGGGCCGTCGGCAACTGCCTTCTCCGCCTCGTCCATGCACCGCTCGAGCTCCGCCATCGTCGCCGCGTCGCCGCGCACCTGCCAGCTCATTTGCGGACCCGACAGCGACTTCCCTTTCGCCGGCAGCAGCGAAAGATCGGTGTAGCGCCGCTCGACTATGCGGTAAAACCGCTTCAGCGGCTCCTTCGCCGCGCCGAAGGCGCTGAAATATTCGTCAAGCATCTCCTCCGCCCCGCGCCCGGGGTCGATCATCCACTCCAACTGCATGTAGTTCTCGACCTCGCCGTTGAACCCGCAGTGGAATATGCCGCTGCGCACGTTGCACTCCCGGAATATGCGGTACTCCTCCTCCGCAACCGTCATGAAAAACCCGGGAAAACACTTGTAACCGCCGTTCGACGCGTGTTCCAGCGGAAACGTGTTATAGAGCCACAGCCCGAACTCGCTCCCCGGGTACGCCTCGTGCCAGCTGCGCAATAGACCTATCTGGTTCCGGTAACCTTCGTGCTTCGGCCCCCGGTTGCAGGAGAGGCAGAAATAGACGATCACGTTGTCTTCGAGCCGGACGCCGGTCGGCAGCCCCATGTGAGACGAATACGCCAGCGTCGTGAGCTTCTTGCCAGGATGCGTCTTCCTGATCCCCCGCGCGATCTTGTTCACGAATTTGAACCAGTGGGTGGAGTGGCGCTCGTTGCGGGGCCGGTCCATCTCGTATTCGGCGGTGCAGCGCTGGCACTGGCAGAACGAACCGTTGTCCATCGGCTCGAGCGCGTAAGTGTCCCGCCCCCACGTGTAGCCGCACGAACCGACGTTGAAGTAGGTGTTGGTGTAGCCGCCGTTGTCGAAATAGGCGCGGATGTCCACCAGCGTCTGCTCGATGAACTCCGGGTTGGTGTAGCACATCTGCGGCGGCTTGCCGTGGTACCCCTTGGCGAACCATTCCGGGTGGTAGGCGATGAACCGCTTGCCGCCTTTGTCGAGAAACCTGTCGTAGAACCAGTAGAAGGAATGGTTGCACGGCCGGTTGTCGCCGCCGGCGCGGTGGCGCAGGGTGAACAGCGTTTTGCGCGACTTGCGGTCGGTGTCGTTCAGATAGGCGAGCTTTTCGTAAGCCTTCCTGCACGCCCCGTCGCGCATGGTCAGCACCGGCTGGTAGCGGTCGCCCTGGCCGAACGTGCCCCCGCGGTAGGCCATGAACGGTTTCGCCTTGCGCCTCCCCGCGGCGACGGTCAGCGTCGGCCGCTTCGGCACCACCGTGCCGCAGTCGGGCGCGTCCGCCCAGACCACCCCGAGCGTCTTTTCGAGAAAATCGTAAACCGCGTAGAGCGTGCCCTGGTCGTCGTACATGCCCGGTGCGCCGGAGAGGGCGAGCCCCTTCTCCGCGTCGTAAACGTACCGGTAGCTGCGCAGATTCCTGTCGTCGCGGTCGAGACCGACGAGTTCGATCGCCTTCTCCCCGATGTCGACGAGAAACTCCTGCGGCGCGAACATCGACTTTTTCGCCGCGGTGCGGGCGGATTCGCCGACGCGTATTTCATAACCGGCGGACGGTTCCGCGTCGGTGACGATTTCGAAATCCGCCCCTGTCATTTCATCAAGATGCCATTTGAGGTCGTCCGCGGCGAATCTGGCGGCACGGTCGCATTGCCCGGCGATCACGATCTTTGCGAGCGCTTTGCCGTTTTCGGCGAGTTTGATTTCGCCGGCCCGAGCCGGAACCGCGGCCAACGCCGCTACCGCAAGCATAACAGTTTTCATGTCTTTATTATACCATATTCCGCCCGCAGATGTGGTCTATAACCTCTCAACCCCTCAACATCTCAACATCGCCGCCTCCAGACGTAATCGCACGGCGCAATCACCAGGGACGGGGTGTAAGCCGACTTACGGGACGTCCATGCGTGTCAGGCCATGGCGGTCCCTGCCGCGTCCGTCCGCGCAATGCGGTTGCGTTGCGGGGCCTCCTGCCCGCCCGGCACGCAGTCCGGGGAAGAAGGTGCGGGTTTACCTGACTATGACGGTCAATCCGTCGCCTTTTTCACGGAAGTAGCAGAACCACACGGTGCCATCCTGCCCTTGAGTGGCCTCGGTCGCGTAATCTCCCGTCGCCGTACCGCCAGCGGCGGAATACGAACCCTCGTAAGAGAAGAATTCCGCGACCTCCTCGCCCGTCAAAGGCGTATGCTTCTTTACGATACGTCTGCCCCTATACCCATTCTCGTACGGCAGGCCGCACCATACGGCGATGCGTCCGCCGCCTCCGGCGCCGACGGCCGTGGTGTCGGACTGCGTCGTATCGCCGCCCTTCGCCGACAAGACGCCGCTTGCGTTGCCTGCGAAATGGCGGCACTCGAGGAATATCGTCCCGCCGGAGCCGCCGCAACCGAAGTTGTTGCAAGATCTCGCCCAGTTCGCGTTCTCCCCGTCCGCGGTCACGGTGCCGTCTATCCTGATAGTCCCGTTCGTGGCCGAGACGACGACCGCGCCGCCGCCGCGCCCGCCGACGGATTTCTCGTTGTAGCCGCCTGCGCCTGAACCCGGCAACCACGGACGAAGCGCGTCGTCGTACGCGCATCCCCACCCGGACGCTTCATTCGAGCCGAGGCCGCCCCTGCCGCCGTGACCGGCGCCCGACATGCGCTTGCCGGCACCGTCTGCCGTCACCCGCGTGCCCGCGGAGTACGCCGACACCCCGACGAGATCATCCCCGAGCGAAGACGCTCCGCCGCGGCGCGCCGCCGAGAAAAGAGCGCCCGTCATCACATGGAGAGAGCCCACCTCGAAACGCGGAGACGAAGGCGTGCGCGAATCGCTCCATGCGTACACTTTGCAATTGGTGCTGACCGTCATCGTCCCTCCGACCGTCACGTACGCACCGTAAGCCTCCGACCCGTTCACCTCCGCCGCCCTGACGTCGAAGCGCGACCGGCCGCGAATAGTCATATCCCCCGTGACGACGAGACGGTTCGCGTTTGTGCCGCCGTATATCTCGGCAAGAAGCGTAGCGTTGGTGACACGGCATCCGCCGACATCCAGGCGGATGTCCGTCCCGGAGATTGTGAGATTGCCGTCGATCGTCACCGAAGCGCCCTCGTCGGCGAACCGCACGAATCCGTAGGACATGTCGAGGTTGCCGTTGCGGACATAGGTCGGCAGCCCTACGATCTGCCCGTGCAGCCCGTTGCCGAGAAGCGTATCGACGATCTTCGCGTCGCTGAAGTGGAGCGTGCCCGGTTCCGGATCGCGCCAATCGCGGTAGTCGTACGTTATGGTCTGCGCTTGGAGCGTCCTGAACTGTCCGGAGGCTGCGGATATCTTCATGTTCCTGACGGCGGATGCGACCTGGAGCGACGTATCGTATTCGACCGAAATGCAGCCGCCTGCGCCCGGAGGGGCGCTGTGGTCGCCTGTCACGGCATAATCGGCTCCGCTGCCGCCGTTGGCGGTTATCGTGCCGGACCCGGCAAACGTCTGGCATACAATTCTCACGGAGCCTCCCGAGCCCGGGCAGGCCGTGTAGTAACTAACCCCCTGTGCATTGGCGGAGATGGTGCCGTTGACGGTCACGCATCCCGACGCCACTATGTAAACGGCGCCGCCGCCGGGCATTCCGGTCGTCCAGGGGGACGCACACCCGCCGGAACCTGGCAGCATGGGCGCGAAGGGATCGTCATACGGAAGCGCTGCCTTTAGATTGCGTGTCGTCGCGTCCTGCACGTCGTAGAAAAACGTCCCGCGTCCGCCGTGCGACGGAGAGGCGTGCATCCTATGCGAACCAGAGTAGAAAACCGTACCACCCTCTTCCGTGCCGTTCGGAAAATATCCGGAACCTGGACCGTAGCCGCGCTCGTTTTTGACAGCGCCGCCGGAATACCCCTTGTAGTTGACATCGATCGACGCCCCGGAATCGAGCGTCAACGTCCCGCAGTCGATCCATACGCGGCTCAGATCGGACGCGCTCTTCGCCGCCGCCCCGCAGGTGATCTTTCCGCCCAAGGGCACGGTGACCGCATCCGCGCAGAGACACGTCGTCCAGTTCGTCATCACCACAGTCCCGGCGACAGAAAGCGAAGCAAGACGAGGAGTCGAATTGGTGAGGAGAACCGACTTGCCGTTCGGAACGGTCACGCTGTCGCCTGCCACGGGGACGCCCTCGAAGCCGTCGTCGTCGTTCCAGTTGTACGGATCGTCCCATGCATCGCCAGCTGCGCCGACGAAAACGTAGTTCTTCGGGTCCGAGCCGTCGGCGCTCCTGAAAACGGCCGTGACATCCGCTCCGGCCTCGGTGGTAGTCTGCGCATTGTACTTGTCGGCGTCGGGCACGCCCGACCAGCCCACGAAGACGTATCCTTCGTCCGCCTCGGCGGAAAGCGTCAAGTTCACGGTCTTGCCTTTCTCGCACCATACGCTGCCCTCGGTCGTCGCCTCGCCGCCGGATATGCGTATCTTGCCGCCCGTGCCGTAACCGCCGTCGCCGGAACCGCTTTTGACGCGGATCTTCAGCAGTTTGAAGAGAGAGACGTCGTCTCCGTCGATTTCGAACTTCC
>JAGCAM010000062.1 GCA_017652705.1 Kiritimatiellia bacterium
GCGTCTTCTCGTCGCACGGCGGAAGGCTTTCGCCGCTTCCAGTGACCAGCCTCCCGTAGTTCGCGTCCCAGTCGCGCAGCATCGATGCCGGCAACACCTTTTCCCAAATTGCCTTCATCTGCCCGGCAAGGGCGCCGTAGCGGCTTGCGCAGAACTCATCGAGGATATTCCCGACCGGAACGGCGTCCTTTGACCATGCGTTTGCTGTAAAATACTTGAGGCACAGCGTGTCGGTGTGACTGGACTCCGGCCAGAGAATGTACCCGACGCACTCCGGGTCGCTCTGCACGATCTTCTGGCGCTCTTCGATGACTGAATAGTTCGCCCGGATGTCGATGGCGTCTTCGAGCAGAGCGCGGTTGCGGGCCGGCGAGAGCGTGTCCGCCGCGTCAAGCGCCGCCGGATCCCAGGTGGCGTCGCGCGCGGCCTGCTCGACCGCGGCGAAGCCGCGGGCCGAGAAATCGGCCATCGCGGCGCTGAACCCGCGCGTCAGGTATGCCGCCGGTTCGCCGGTGACGAAGCCGCGGCGGAATTCCGCCGTCCCTTTCGGAAAAGCCGTGAACCGGGAGCCCGCCAGTTCGGCGACGCGGCCGAATTCGGTGGCGTCTATGAGCGTTCTGGCGGCGATGGTTTCGAATCCGCCGCGGCCCGCGACGACGACGCCGGCGAAACCTCCGGAGGAGTCTTTCACCACGCGGCAGGGATAAGTCCAGGTGCGGAAAGGTATGCGGTTGTCGAGAAGTTTGCGGTCGCAGATCTGTTTGATCCGCAGCGGGGTCACGGTTCGGGTTTCTCCGACGGGGTCGGCGAAGGCGCGGTAGAGCTGGGTGTCGAGCGCCTCGGTCGGCGGCCAGTCGCCGCGCAGGGTTTTGACGCGCAGCCGCAGTTTGCCGGCGAGGTCGGCCCCGAGATACGCGCCGGGCTCGACGAGCAGCACCTTCGCGCCCGCTTTCGCCGCGGCCTCCGCGGCGGCGACCCCCATGGTGGAACCGCCGGCGACCAGCACGTCGAACACCTCCGCCGCCGGCAGCGCAGCCGGCAGCGCGGCCAGAACAAGAAGCGTCGCCGTAAAACGCGTCTTCACCGTCAGCCCTTCCTCGAGAAATCGACGCGCGGGTCGATCAGCATGTACAGTATGTCGGAAATGAGATTGCCGAACAGCTGGAAACTCGCGGTGAGCGACAGCAGCGCCAGGAAGACCGCGTAGTCCCGCCCGACCAGCGCGTCCCAGCTGAGCCGGCCCATGCCCGGTATTTCGAAAACGGTTTCAATGATGATCGAGCCGGCGAAGAGCAGCCCGATCATCGAGCCGAAGCCGGTGGCGACCGGGATGAGCGCGTTGCGGAAGGCGTGCGCCCAGATCGCGCGGCGGCGGGTGGCGCCTTTGGCTATCACGGTGCGAACGTAGTCGGAGGCGATCTGGTCGAGCAGCGAATTTTTCATCAGCAGCGTCAGCATGGCGAACGACCCCGCTACGTAGCAGGCGACCGGCAGCACCATGTGCCAGGCGCGGTCGGCGAGCATTCTCCAGATCGTCGGCTCCACGTCGAAGTCGGAGGCGAGCCCGCCGAGCGGGAACAGGTCGAAAAGCCCTTCGGTGGTGCCGCAGAAAAACATTTTCAGCATCATCGCCAGCGCGAAGGACGGCACCGCGTAGGCGGTGAAGATCACGATGCTCGACACCGCGTCGAACGTCTGCCGGTGCCGCAGCGCCTTGGCGATGCCCAGCGGTATGCAGATCAGATAGGTGAACACGAACGAGGCGAGCCCGAACCAGACTGAAACCGGTATGCGCGAACGGATCAGCTGCCACGCGGTGCGGTCGGGGTAGTCGTAGCTCGGCAGGTTCATGCCCATGCGGTTGACGACGAGCCAGTTCCAGTACTGCCGGAGTATCGGCTTGTCGAAGCCGAACTGCGCTTCAAGCTGCCGGCGGTATTCTTCGGTCACCTGGCTGCGCCCCGCCGACGCCGCCGCGCCGGCCTCCCCGCCCTGGGCGGAGATGCCCTTCATCCGCATGAGCCGCATCTCCACCGGGCCGCCCGGCAGAAAACGGGTCAGGGCGAAACACACCACGGTTATGCCGATGAACGTCGGTATCACCAGCAGCAGCCTCCTCGTGAGATATGCAAGTCTGTCCATGCCGCTCCTCTACAGAAAAGAATCTTCGAAAGGCTTCATCGGACGGCCGCGCAGAAACGCGCCGCCGTCCATCAGCATCCCGCCTTCCGGCTTGACCTCGGTCAGCATGAGCGCGGTGTCGTGGCATCTCACGACCGGCCCCGCCCGGTCGAGCTTCAGCAGCGTCCCGGGGAGCGCCTCCGCCCAGCCGGGTTCCGCCTGGCGGACGATGCGGGCGCGGCTCACGACCAGCCGCCCGGCGTTGCCCTTGCGGCGGAAACGCTGCGGCATGAACGTGAAGCAGCCCGGCCAGGGATTGTAGGCGCGGATCTTCCGCTCGATTTCGATGACAGGCGCGTCCCAGAATATCAGGCCGTCGGTTTTCCTCAGTTTTCTCGCGTACGTGGCGTACTTTTCATCCTGCGGCACTTCCGCCGGGGGATTGCCTTCGGCCATCAGCCGCAGCGCCTTGGCGAGCGTGACGCCGCCGGCCACGGCAAGATCGTTCATCAGATCACCGCCGAGGGTGTCGGGGTAGATCGGCTCGTAGCGCTGCATGAGCACCGGCCCGTCGTCGAGACCTTCGCCCATGTGCATGACAGTCACGCCGGTTTTGCGGTCGCCGGCTTCAAGCGCGGCGATGACCGGCGACGCGCCGCGGTATTTGGGCAGCAGCGAGAAATGGCAGTTCACGCACCCGAAAGGCGGCATCTCCAAAAGCGGCTTTTTGAGAATCTGACCGTAGGCGACGACGGCGATCACGTCCGGCCGCCAGGCGCGGATGCGCGCCAGAGGCTCGTCGTCGTTGACTTTTTCAGGCTTGATGATGTCGCCGACGCCGCAATGGGCCGCGTACCGGGCGAGAGGGCAGGGCGCAAGCACTTTGCCGCGGCCGACCGGCCGGTCCGGCTGCGTGACCACTCCGACGACTTCAAGCGACGGCTCGCGCCTTATCGCGCGAAGACATTCCGCCGAAGCCGCGGACGAACCCATGAATACAACTCTCATCAATCCGTGTATTATAGCAAAAAAACGGGCGCCGGCGGTAAACCGGCCGCGCCGCGCCGCACGTCACCGGCGGCGCGAGAGCGCTTCATGGTATTCGGAGTAGCCGCCCTCGAACCAGACGCTCCTGCCCCCGCCCTCGAAAGCGAGTATGTGGGTCGCGATGCGGTCGAGAAACCACCGGTCGTGCGACACCACCATCACGCAGCCGCCGAACTCCTGCAGGCCCTCTTCGAGCGAACGCAGCGTCGCGACGTCGAGATCGTTCGTCGGCTCGTCCAGCAAAAGCAGATTGCCGCCGCTCGTCAGCAGTTTCGCGAGGTGCACGCGGTTGCGCTCGCCGCCCGAGAGCACGCCGACCTTCTTCTGCTGCTCCGCCCCGCGGAAGTTGAACCTCGAACAGTAGGCCCGCCCGTTCATCATCGTCCTGCCGGCGAGACTGACGAATTCGCCTCCGCCCGTTATCGCCTCGTAGACGGTCTCCTCCGGCTTCAGTTCCGAGCGCGTCTGGTCGACATAGCTGAGTTTGACGGTGTCGCCGACTTTGAATACGCCTGAATCGGGCTGCAGCTGGCCGGTGATGAGCTTGAAGAGCGTCGTCTTGCCCGCCCCGTTCGCGCCGACGACCCCGACGATGCCGCCGCGCGGCAGGTCGAAGTTGAGGTCGTTGTACAGCACCTGGCCGCCGAACGCCATCTTCACGTGTTCGGCGCGGACGACGAGGTCGCCGAGCCGCGGACCGGGCGGAATGCGGATTACGAGATCGTCTTCGCGCACGCTCAACTCCTGTTTCTGCAGCTCTTCGTAGCGTTCGACGCGGGCCTTCGCCTTCGCGTGCCGGCCGGAGGGGTTGGTCTGTATCCACTTAAGCTCGTTTTCGAGCATCTTCTGCCGCGATTTCTCCACCTTCGCCTCGCGCCGCAGCATCGCCTCCTTCTGCTTGAGCCACTCCTCGTAGTTGCCTTTGTAGGGATAGCACACCCCGTGGTCGAGTTCGAGAATCCACTCCGTCACGTCGGAGAGGAAGTACCGGTCGTGGGTGACGACGATGAGCGTGCCCTTGAACTCTTTGAGGTAGGCTTCAAGACGGAAGGTCGTTTCGGCGTCGAGGTGGTTCGTGGGTTCGTCGAGAAGCATCACGTCCGGAGCCGAGAGGATGAGTCTCGCGATGGCGACGCGGCGGCGTTCGCCGCCTGAAAGCACGCCGACCTTCTTCGCGCCGTCCGGGCAGCCCATGTCCGCCATCCGGCGTTCGACGAGGTTTTCGAGATTCCAGTAGTCGTTTTGGTCGATGACCGCCTGGAGACGCTCCATTTCCGCCGCGGCTTTGGGGTCGTCGAGTTCGCAGCAGAGATCTTCGTAGCGCGTGACCATCGCCTGGGCGTCGGCCACCCCTTCCATCACCGTCTCGAGAACCGTCTTGGCGTCGTCGAGTTCCGGCTCCTGCGGCAGGTAGCCGACCTTGGTTCCTTTCGCGACCTGGACGGTTCCCATCACGTCGCGGTCGATGCCGGCGAGTATTTTCAGCAGCGACGACTTGCCCGCGCCGTTCGCGCCTATGACGCCGATGTGGGCGCCGTAGAAAAAGCTCAGGTTGACGTCTTTAAGAATCGTCTTCGCCCCGTGCTGTTTCGTGACGTCGATCAAACTGAACTGGTATTCTCCTGCCATGGGCGTCTCCTTTGATTCACGCGATGAAGCAATTATATCATATCCGCGCCGGAGAGTGCGTCGCGAATTCTCCCGGTGAGGCGGACCGCCGCGGCGCGCACCCCGCGGTCGGGGGCTGTCTCCGCGGCGATGTCGCGCCGCCTGAATCTGTAAACGACGGTTTCGGAACCGACGTCCCACGGCGGCTGGTTTTTGCCTAGCACGCGCCTCGAGACGTCGATTCTGACGCACGTCACCTGCGAACCGGTGCGCAGGGCGAGCTGCGCCGCGCCGCGGTGGAAGGGGCCGAGTCCGCCGGCGGCCGGCGAACGGGTGCCTTCGGGGAAAATGAGCACGTTCCAGCCGGCCGCCAGATACGGCGCGGCCCGGCGCGGCAGCGTGGCGTCGTCGGGCAGCGCCGTCGCCCGCACTATCGCCGCGAGAAACGGATTGGTCTTGAGACCGCGCTTGGCGACGTAAAGAGTGCGCGGCAGCATCACCACCAGCAGCACGACGTCGATCAGCGACGGATGGTTCGCCACGACAACCGAGCCGCTCACCCGCCAGTCGCCGCCTGTGCGCTCGACGCGCATCAGCCCGGTGAGGGCGAAGAGCCGCACCGCGATGCGCCACGCCGCGCGGACGACCGGCTGGCGCCGGTCGTGGCCGCGCAGCAGCATGACCGCGGGGGTGATGACGACCGCCCCGAGACCGAAGACGGCGAAGAGCGCCACCGCCACCGCCCCCCGGGCGACTGCTCGCAGACGCTTCATCATGTGACGCCGCGCAGACGCAGCCAGCGCCCGCTGACTTCCCGCGTTTCGCCGGCGAGAAACGCCGCCCACGCCGCGAAACCGAGCGGGGCGCCGCCGGCGGACGCGGCGGATACTTCCACCCGTCTCGCCCCCGGCGCTCCGGCGAATCTCGCCGCCGCCCCGTATCCGCCGCCCGTCTCCTCCGCATAGACGAAAACCGAGGGCTGCGGCGAGGTCAGCGCCTCGATCAGACCGCATTCTATCGAATCCTCTCCGGCGGCCGTGGCGGTGTAGGCCGAGCGGTTGCCCGTGAAAACGCTCCACAGCCCGGGCGCGGCATTGTAAACCGAAGCGCTGAACCGGTGGGGCGAAACCGACCCGTCGGCGTGGAAGTCGGCGACGAGCCGCCGGGTGAGCGTGTCTTCGCCGTCGCGGGAGGCGAACACGACCGTGTCGCCCCCGGCGTCGGCGCCCACCGCGCGGGCGAGCGAAAAGAAAATCTTCTGCAGCGGCGAAAGCCGGCGGCGCATCATCGGCGGCACAAATTCCGCTCCTGGCGTGAAACCCGGACCTGACGCCGACCACGCGGCGATGGAGACGGCGGCGTTCATGCCCTCCGGAAAATCAGCGAGGTGTTGACGCCGCCGAAGGCGAAATTGTCGGACATCGCGAACTCGGTTTCGAAAGCCCGGCCCCCGCCGGTTATGAAATCGTGATCGCCGCACCGCGGATCCGGCTCGTCGAGGTTGAGGTTGGGGGCGAACCAGCCGTTGTTCATCATCCAGACCGTCATCACCGCCTCGATCGCGCCGCAGGCGCCGAGGGTGTGGCCGGTATAGCTCTTCACCGTCGAGACCGGCGGCCGCACCCCGCCGAACGCCGCCGCCATCGCGGCGCATTCGGCGACGTCGCCGAGATCGGTCGCGGTTCCGTGGGCGTTGACGTAGCCGATGTCGGCGGGGGCGAGCCCGGCGTCGGCGAGCGATAGTTTCAACGCCGTTGCCATCGTTTCGGCGTTCGGCTGCGTCACGTGCCGGCCGTCGGTGTTGGTGCCGAAGCCGACGACTTCGGCCAGCGGACGCGCCCCGCGCGCGAGCGCGTGTTCGCGCTCTTCGAGAATCAGCGTTGCCGCCCCGTCGCCGATCACCAGCCCGTCCCGCTTGCGGTCGAACGCGCGCGGCGTTTCACCCGCCGCGTCGTTCCGGTGCGACGTGGCGAACAGGGTGTCGAAAACCGCCACCTGGGTCACCGAAAACTCCTCCGCGCCGCCGGCGATCATCACGTCCTGCACGCCGCCGCGTATGATCTCGTACGACGCGCCCACGGCGAGCGAGCCCGATGTGCAGGCGGTGCCGGTCGGCACCAGCCGCCCGGTCGTTCCGAAATGCACCGACAGGTTCACCGCGCAGGTCTGGGGCATCATCTTTATGTAGGTGCCGCTCGTCACGTTCTTTACCTCGCGGTCGATCAGCACCGAGAGAAAATCGGCGTTGGCCTCCACCCCGCCAGAACAAGAGCCGTACGCGACCCCGGTGCGGCCGCCGCGCAGAACCGGATCGTCTTCAAGCCCCGCCTGGGCGAGCGCCTGCTCCGCGGCGAAAAGCGCCATTTCCGAAACCGGGCTCATAGTGCGGATCACCTTGCGCGTGTAGCGCACGGGCCGCTCGTAACCGCTCGGCGCCCAGAGACACGTCTGCAGCCCGCGGTAGCCGGCGAGTTCCTCCGACCGCCTGACGCAGTTGCGCGGCGTCCGGAGACGTTCGAACGCCGCCTGCGCCGACATGCCCAGGGAACTCACGATTCCGCAGCCGGTGATCACCACGCGGCGCATCAGCACAGCCCTCCGTTCACCTGAATGACCTGCCTGGTGACGTACGACGCCTCTTCCGACATCAGAAACTTCACGACCGCCGCGACTTCCTCGGGCCTGCCGAATCTCCGCATGGGTATCGCCTTGAGAACCTCCTCGGCGAAGACTCCGGCGGACATCTCGGTTTCAATCACCCCCGGGGCGACGCAGTTGACGGTTATGCCGCGCTTGGCGAGTTCCACCGCGAGCGCCTTCGCCGCGCCGGCGAGACCGGCCTTCGCCGCCGAATAATTTGTCTGCCCGCGGTTGCCAATCACGCCCGACACCGACGATATGACGACTATGCGCCCCTTCACGCGCGCCTGCACCATCGGCAGCACCAGCGGCTTCAGCACGTTGAAAAACCCGTTAAGATCGGTGCCGATCACGCGGTCCCATTCGTCGCCTTCCATCGCCGGGAAGGCGTTGTCGGCGGCGACGCCCGCGTTCAGCACGACACCGTAGGGGGGGCCGTTCTCCGCCACCCAGCGGTCGAGCGCCGCCTTCGCCGCCCCGCGGTCGGAGACGTCGAACTGAAGGTCGGTGCCGCCCGTCTTTACCGAATGGGTCGCCACGGCGTAACCGTCCGCCCGGAGCGTTTCCGCTATCGCCCTGCCGATGCCGCGGCTCGAACCGGTTACGATAACCCTTTTCACGCGAACTTCTCCATATTTTCCGGCGACAAACCGTCTTCCGGCTGAAAGACGGTAATCCGGCCGGCGGCGACGGCGAGGCCTGCCGCGTCGCTGATTTCGCAGTCGAACGAACCGAATTCTTCGTCCCGATACGTGCATTCGGAACGCACGCGGTACCGTTCGCCGCGGCGGAAGAACGGTATGCGCGTTACCAGCCGGCGCGAGCCCAGCACGAAACCGATTTTCGGGGCTTCCCCGCGGCGGCGGCGGTGAAGCCCGACTATCAGCGCCGTGGCCTGCGCCATGTATTCAAGCGCCACGCACGACGGCACCCCGCCGCTCGAGGCCTCGTAGAAGGGGGAACTTTCACCGATGTCGACATACGCCTCCACCGATTCGTCCGACTCCGGCTCTTCGTAACCGGTCAGAAGAATCATCGGCGCCTCGTGCGGCAGCAAACTGGCGATTTCGTCCATAAAGGGATATTATATCAAATTCACCGCGCAAGCACGATGGAGGCGTTGCTGCCGCCGAACGCGAAAGAATTGGAAAGCACGATGCGGACTTCCGCCGTGTCGCCCGGCGCGGGCACCGGGAAAGGCGCGAGTTCCGCGTCGACCGGGCCGGCGCAGTGCGGCGGCATCCCTCTGCGGCGCACGAGCGCGAGCCAGCAGAGCGCGGCTTCAACCGCCCCGGCCGCGCCGAGACAGTGCCCCGTCATGGGCTTCGTCGAAGAGCACGGCGTCCCGTCGCCGAACACCCGGCGCACCGCCGCGCACTCCATCGCGTCGTTGTAGACGGTGCCCGTGCCGTGGAGGTTTATGTAGTCGATGCCGCCCGGCTCGATGCCGGCGTCGGCCAGCGCCAGACGCATCGCCGCCTCGGCGCCCGCGCCGCGGGGGTCGGGCGCCGTCAGATGATGCGCGTCGGAACTTTCCCCGACACCGGCGAAACGCACGCCTTCCCCCCCCCTGCGCATGATGAACAACGCCGCGCACTCGCCGAGATTGATGCCGTCGCGGTCCGCGCACAGCGGACGCGTCAGCCGCGGCGAAAGCGATTCCAGCGAATTGAACCCCTCCACGACGATGCGCGTGCGCGCGTCGGCGCCGCCGGTTATCACCGCGTCGCAGACGCCGGTCTCAAGCAGCCGCCGCGCGGCCGCGAGCGCCTTCGCCCCCGAAGAACACGCCGTCGAGACGCTCCAGGCCGGCCCGCCCAGACCGAGCTTGCGCTTGACCAGTTCCGCCGGGTACGCCATGTCGATGCGGTCGGGATTGTCGGTGAATTCTTCCATCGTCGAATTGCTCGTGCCGATCACCGCTCCGATCTTCTCGCGGGGAACTTCTCCGAAAAGCCTGTCGAACGGTGCGGCGAGCTGCCGCAGCGCCTCGCCGACCAGAGCGCCGATCCTCGTCGGCGCCGCGGCGAATTCGTCCCCGGAGAGAAGGGCTGGGCCGAACATCGTCGAGCCGCCCTCGGTCAATCCGCCAATAGGCTTCATCCCCGACGTATCGCCGGCGAAAAGACGCCGCTCGGTCTCGGCTACGCCGCGGCCCAAGGCCGAGACAATGCCCAAGTCGGTCAGCACAAAGTTCACGCGACGCCTCCTTCGGTTGCCGTCGATCGCTGTCGATTGCCGTCGACTGCTGTCGGCGCAGTCTCGACCCATTCAAACCACTGCCCGGGGTGGACGGCCTTCATCTCCCCAAGCGCGGCGGCGTAGGCGTTTTCCATCGCCGCTGTCTCGCCGGGGAGCCGCCGCACAATCGCCCGGTAGCGGCCGGGCGACACGGCGACGCAGGCGATGAAGTAAACGGGCGCGCCCATGGCGTGCGCGAAGCGGAAGGCTCCGCGGCCGCGGTCGCCGGCCATCACGAGCGAATCACCGCGCTCAAGGGCGTCCCCCGCCCAAAACGCCGTCTCGAGTCCGATCTCGTCGATCGGGTGTATCTTCACCCGCGCCCGGTTAACGTGTCGAAGATAGAATGCGTTGAAGGCCGACGTGCGCGCGACGTCCATCCAGGCGTGGAAGGTCTGCCGACAGTCGCCGAGCGCGGCGAGCACCTCGACCGTCCCCACGTGCGATGACAGCACGAACACGCCGCGCCCCGCGCGCACGTCCGCCAGAAACGCCGCGGCGTCGGCCGACCCGTCCGTCTCGACACTCGGCAGCCTCCGTCCGCCGGCCATCACCACCGTCTTGTCGGCGAGGGAACGGGCGAAGGCGGCGACTTTCCGCCAGTCCGGCGACGCGCGGCGAACCGCCGGCGAGAACGCCCAGGCGCAGACGCCCACCGCCCCCGCCATCAGCTCCAGTACGCGCAGCCCGAAGATGCGGTAGGCGAGAAGCAGAACCTCCATGCCGAGCGGTGAAGCCGCGTGCTCGGTCTGCGAGTTCGGAATTAAATGTCGGGGGTGGCGAACAAAGATCGCAAACGACGCGGCGAACGCCGCCGGCAGGCCTATGCCGAGCGTGATGCCGAACGCCTGCACGACGGGAAATGAGACGAACGAGAGCAGCCCGAACCCGACGAGGCTTGTCGCGAGCGAGCAGAACGCTGGCTTGAGCGCGGCCGCCCTGCCTGCGCGCAAAAAGACGGAGTAGTCGAGGCCCATGCCGACGAGCAGAAACGCCGCGAGCAGGTGGAAGAGGTTTGCGCTCTCGCCGCGCCAGCCCAGCACCGCCCCGACGACGGCGAGCGCGACGAGCGACGGCGCGGCCACGCTCAATGCCGCGCGGCGAAAAACCACCGCCAGCAGAACCAGCAGCAGCGCCAACGAAAGACCGAGTCGTCCGAGCGCTTCGCGCGTCCAGTCCGACAGCACGTCGGAGAGCTGCTGATACGGCTGCCAGAAGGAGAGGGACGTGTGCGGGGTGCGGGGTGCGGAGTGCGTGGTGAGTGGCGGGAGGGCGGAGCGGGGGGCGGAGGGGATGAGAAGGGCGTCTTTGGCGAGGAAGGTGCGCGTGAGGATGGAGGGCAGGCGGGAGCGGCGCCAGGGGGCGGGATCGGACGGCGGCACAATCGCGGCAAGACCGAGGCGCTTCTTCTGCGCGACGCCCTGCTCCGCGTAGAGCCGCGCCACATCCGCCGCTGCCGCGCGTCGCTTCGCGAGCGAGGGCAGAGCCGCGGAAAGATGCGGCGTGCCGGCCGGCAGATTCAGCGACTCTTCAGCCTCGAGCCTTTCCTCAAGGGTGCCACCGGAAATGACGAGCGTGCCGTGCTCGCCGTCTGCCGCACCGCTGCGCTCCGCCAAGAAGCGCTCGGCGGACGCCAGTTCGGGCGGTGGACGATAGAGCGCCTGCGGCGTGACGCCAAATCTGAGGCGGCAGAGACCGACTGCGAGGAGCGCCGCCACGACGGCGAGCAGGACGGACTTCGTCCACCGCGCGCCGGAGGCGAGCCAGATTTCGGTCGGCCCGTGGCAGGGCAGGTCCGACGGCTTCGGGTAGAACGTCAGCACGACGGCGAGCGCGGCGGCGAGACCTGCACCAAGGAAGACGGCGCTTTGGCGCAGGACCGGCAGCGACGAGAACACAAGCGGCAGAAGGCTCACCTCCGTCGTTAGGAACGAAACGAGCAGACTCCGCGTGACCGTCGCACGATGCCCTGGTTTCTGCAGCAGCCAGTGAAACGAATAATCGATCACGAGGCCGAGAACGGTCGTGCCGAATACGAACGTCATCATGTGGAACGACCTGAAGAAGAAGAGGAGCGCAATCGTCCCGGACAGCGCCGACACGACAAGCGAAAAAGCCAGCAGCGGGATCCAGCGGACGGACCGAAACACGAAAACGGACAGAAGTAGGATGAAGGCAATGGAGATTACAGAGAGCCAGCCGACCTGGCTCTTGCAGCGCGCCGCCGCCATGGCCGTGTGAATCGGCACGCCGCACGCGACGGCCGACACACCGCCGCGGCGCACCGTCGCCAGCGCGGCGTCCAGCCGTTCCTTGAAGGCGGCAAGTGCATCCGTGTTGATTGTCAGAACGGGCTTGATGTCCAGTGTGATCAGCACCGTCGTGACGCCGTTCGTTTCGGCAGTCAGCCAGCCGCCGCGCGTTGTCCAGCCGGTCGGAGAGGCAGCGAGGCTTTTGACGAAATCCTCCGTCAGCCCGAACGGATCAAGCGCGGGAGGGAAAAGCGGCGGCGAGGGATCCGCATAAAGGCGCTTCACATGGCGCCGGGCGATTTTCGCGCGGCCTTCGGGGGAGGCAAGCAGTTCTCGGGCTGCGGCGGAAACGAGTCCCGCGCGGTTGGTCGCGACGAAGTCGAGAATCGTCCCGAGCTCCGTGTCCGTGCGGGCGCGGACGGCGACGCAGTCGTTCGAGGGCAGAACCGGCAGTAGGGCTTCCGCTGCGCGACGCGCGGCGGAAGGATCGACGGAAGAGACAAGAACGGGGACGATAGTCGACGAGATGTTCTTCACGGCATCGGGGACTGCCCGGCCCGGATCCCCGACGAGTTCATCCAGCGACGTGCGAACGAAGGGCGGGCGAAAGATGAAGAGAGGCGCGCAGGCTGCCGCCAAAATGAGCATCAAGCCGATTCCGGCCAGTATCCTTTTACCGCACACGCGGGCGCTCCCTGAAGCGGATGACCGTCGTGCAGCCGTCGCCGGTCGTGAGAACCGCGTTGGTGGGCAGCGCGGCGCCCGTGAGTTCGACCGCGGTGAAAAGCCGCCGCATCGCGGAGACCTCCGGCGTCAGCTCGAGCCGCCAGCCGCCGGCCGCCAGCGCCGTCTCGCGGACCGTGAACACGCCGTCGAAAGCGTTCGTCTCGCCGACGGCGAACCGATCCGTCGCACGGCGTATGTCGTCATAGTGCGGCAGTTCGGCGAGCGGTTTCACGCGGCGGCCGTCCTCGTCGGTGAAAACCATCGCGTTCGTGGTCATGGCGACGGACGAAACGAAAGGCTTCAGCACCTGCCAGAAAATGCCGCCGCCGGCGGTGCAGTGCACCTCGCCGGAACTCACGAGCGCGCGCGACGAACCGGGCAGACGGCGCTCCATCGTCCAGTCCGCGCTCGAATCAAGCGCCTTCTGCATCGCGGCGACCGCCGTGGCGCCCAGCAGAAAAGCCGCCGCCGGGCTCATGTCGCCGCCGCCCCTTCCACGGCGCCGGATGCGCACCGCCCGCTCGGCGTCTTCAACTCGAACTCGAAGCGGCCTTCACCGGTCTTCGCCACCGAAAGATGGACCTCGACGCCGGGGAGCACCAGTTTCTGAAACTTCAGCCTGCGGTATACCGGCGCTTCGGGAAAATCGGCGAACGCCTCCCGCGCGAACCGCCGGAGAAAATAAAGCTGCGCCACGCCCGGCAGCACCGGAAACCCCGGAAAGTGCCCCCGGAAACACTCGCAGTCGGGGGGAAAGGTCATTCGCGCCTCCAGCTCCGACGATGACGCAAGCCAGCCGGTCACCGCCGGTTCCCGGCACCATTCCGAAAGCGCGGCGCGCACGGCGGCGGCGGTGGTCTTGCCGCGGGCGTCGACCGGCATGGCGTGAACGAACCGCAACTTCCTCGGGAAAGCCCCTCCGCCGAGCGACGGCGTCAGGTCGCGGCGGAGGCGGCCGCACACCTCCGCGTAAGTGCCGGCGGCGAGCGCGGCGCAACCTTCGGCGGTGAAAACCATCAGCGCGCCGAGCCGCGGCACCGGCCCCCCGCACTCTTCGGTGCGGCAGCGGCGGATGTACGGATGGCTCTCGAAAGCCTTCTCGACATCGGGCAGCGAAACGAATTCTTCAAGTATTTTCACCCGCCGGTCGGTGCGTCCAAGCAGCCGGAACCGGCGCGCACCCTCGAAAACGACGGCGTCGGACATCACATACCGCGGCGAAACCGCGAACGGCGACTCGACCGCCACCCGGCCGCCGGCGTCAGCCGACGCGGCGACCGGCGGCAGCAGCGTCCACAGCTCCCCTTCCGTCCGGCGCCGCCAGGCGACGGTGCCGGTTTCGGTCGAACCGAATATCTCCAACGGGCAGACTCCGAACGCGCCGGCGGCGGCGATCGCGGTTTCGCCGCGCAGCAGACTGCCTGACGTCACGACGGCGGCGAAAGCGCCGCGCAGCGCCGCCGCGTCGGGGTGTGTAAGCGCCTTTTCAAGAAAAGACGGAGTGGTGACGAACAGCACCCGCCCGCGTTTTTCGCACACCGCGGCAAGCTGCTCCACCGAAATGACGGTCTCGGGCTCGACTTCGCAACCGGCGCACTCCGGCGCGCGCACCCGCCACAGCGCCCCGAACATGTGGTCGGCCGGCACCGTGGCGACCACCGCCGGTCGCTCCCGCCACACTTCCGGAAACGACGCGACGATCGCCGCCGCGTCGGCGCGCAGCGACCGCTCGGTGCGCACGACCGTCTTCGCCGCGCCGGAAGATCCAGACGTCGTGAAAATCACTTCATCCACGCAGCACCCTCCGGCGGCAAAGCCATTCTCCCAGAAAAAGCGACCCCATCAGCACGTACGCGACGAACCCGTTGTAGACAGCCCAGATTTCATACGAGGCGAAAACCGTGCCGACGGTCACCGCGAGATGCGCCGCGAGAAAAACCGTCCACACCCGCGTCACGCTGCGGCAGTAGGCGACTCCCCGCCCGTCAAGCCGCACACCGGAGCGCCGCGCCACCGACTCGGCGACGGGCGTGCCGAAAAGCGACGCCGCGAAAACCGCGAGCGCCGCCCCGACCGCGACCGCGGGGTAGAGACGAAACCAGACGTTGGCCCTCAGCAGGTAGATCGCCCATACCGCCGCCGCCGCCAGCACCGGCCGCACCACCGTCATCACGCCAGGCCGCCGCATCGGAACCGCTCATTTCATCTGTTCCGCCGCGAGCCTGGCGATGACGCCGGCGACGTCGCCGAGCGTGCGGATGAACTTGAAATCCTCCGCGGTCACTTTCAGCGACGTCTGCTGCTGCAGGCGCACCACGAGATCGACCGCGTCGATGGAGTCGAGATCCAGATCTTCGTAAAGCCGCGCCTCCGGCGTCAACTTCGCCGCGTCGCATTCAAACTCCGACACCAGAACGTCGCGGATCGCCGCGAGAATCTCTTCTTTCGTTTTCATCTGTCAACCTTCGGACGCCGAACCCTGATTCGACGCGATGAAATCGGCCAGCGAAGCGACCGTGCGGAAGTGCGCACGGTTCTCCTCGGCGTTCGCCTTGAACTTTACGTGAAACCGCTTGCGGAGGGCCGCGCCGATTTCCAGCGCGTCGATGGAGTCGAGCCCGACGCCGTCGCCGAAGAGCGGCGTGCCGGAACCGAGATCGGCGGCGGTGAGGCCGTCGACTTCGACACTCGACAGGATAACCCGCCGGATTTCGTCTTCGAGTTCTTCGCGGCTCACTTCTTGCCGCCGCCGAACATCGTCTTGTCGAAATTGAAGAAAGGGAAGAACGGCAGGAACCCGCCCTTGTTGAAGTTCAGCAGCCCGAACTGGAGCGCCGCCTTGTCGGCAATGTTCACGACCGCGACCTGGGGGCCGTTCTGCATTCTTTCGGCGTTGCAGTAGCCGAACGCGAACTGGCAGCCGAGGGCGTGTTTGACGCGGCCCCAGAGCAGCGACACCTGAGCGCCGGAAATCTCCTTGCATTCGCTGGCGATGCCGAGCTGGCAACCCTTGAGCGTTTCGTCGGCATGCTTGTCGCCGACCCACCAGCTCCACCAGCAATCGGCGTTGGCGGCGGCAGCCATCAGCCCGGCGCAAAGCACAATCATTGTTTTCTTCATTTTCTTCACTCCTTGACTTCCGTTTTCGGACTTGGTTTGATTTCCGATGGGTATTATATCAAACCCACGAAAGAAGGGCAATAGCGGGGGCGGCTCTTCTCGGTTATTCGTGAGAAGAAGCGCCTGAAACCACGGACGAGCATTGCCCGACCCCTTGATTTCAGGCGCTGATTTGCATATTCTTTCCATTTCTGCCGCCAAGCAAGAAAGGAAAGAAAGATGCAAACTTTGGATGAGTTGAAGTATAGCCAATCCGTCTGGGGATTTCA
>JAGCAM010000063.1 GCA_017652705.1 Kiritimatiellia bacterium
AGCTCCGCCATGAGCTCCTCGAGATCCGCCGCGATGTCGAGGTACGAAGCCCCCCGCCGGTACCACTCCATCATCGTGAATTCCGGATTGTGCCGCGAACCGCGCTCCCCGTCGCGGAAACACGGCCCGATCTGGTAGATGCGGTCCATTCCCGCGGCGAGCAGCTTCTTCATCTGAAGTTCCGGCGACGCGCGAAGGTATCCGCCGGTCGCCACCGGCGGGCAGTCGATGTGCTCTTCGGGTGCCGGCGCGTCGATGCGCACCGGCGTCTCCACTTCGGTGAACCCCCTCCCGTCGAAGAACGCCCTGATGCGGCGGATGACCGCCGCGCGCTTTTCAAGAGTATCTTTCAAGATATCCGCCAAGCCGGTCCGCGAGCCGCGTCTCCAGCCACGGCGTCACCCCCCAGTAGTCCCTCAATTCAAGATATTCGCCGACCGGACCCGCCTGACCCGGCTTCGCGCCGCTTTCACCCCTGATAAGTATGTTTCTGGCGGTCGCTTCGCTCGACACGAACTCCACCACCTGCACCCGGTAGCCGAGAATTCTCAGAATCATCGCCCTGAAGGCGTCGGTGAGAATGTCGCACAGCCGTTCGCGGAGAATCGAATGGCGGGCGAGCCCGGCGAATTGCGCCCCCCGAGCGCGGTCGCGGCAGATGGTCTTCTGCAGTTCGTGCTGGCAGCACGGGGCCGAGAGTATGTACCGCGCCTTCCACTCCACGCCCTTCGCGAGCGCCTCGTCGGTGGCGGTGTCGCAGGCGTGCAGACTCACCACCATGTCGGCCGGGGCGAAATCCGCCGCGGCGAGATCGCTCTCGACGAATTCGATTCCGTCCGCGGCGCCGAGCGCCGCCGCCGCCGACCGGGCGGACTCGACGACGTCGCGGCGGCGGTCCACGCCGATCACTTTCACCGACTTGAATTTGAGCGCCTCGGTGAGATAGCAGTAGAGCGCGAGCGTGAGATACACCTTGCCGCAGCCGCAGTCCACCACCGTGAACGGACGGCCGGCCGCCGCGCCGCGCTCCGCGCCGAGCGTCTCGCCGACCGCGCGCAGAAATTCGTTCACCTGATCGTACGTGCCGCGCATCGACGCCCGCCCCGCGCCGTCGCCGCCGGCGATGCCGGCGACCCTCAGCAGCGCCGCGGAATCGAATTCGTTCAGCGGCGCCCGCTTCACCCGGTCGTGCGGCCGCACTTCGACCTCGCGGTTCATCTCCGCCGACCTTGACGCCGTCACCCGGCCCTTGCGCGTCACCCGCACGTGCAGATCGCCCTTCGCCGTCATCAGATGCAGTTCTCTCGCGCCCTTCTGCGCGATGATCTCGCCGAGCCCCTCCGCCGCCGCGGCCGCGTCGAGGTTGCGAACCTCCACCCGGCCGCCGTCGCGCATCTCCGCCTGGAATTTCCGTTCCCCTCCGATTTCCACCGGACGCATCGAGATCCTGAACCTCTCGCCGTTGCGGCGGACGGTCTGGACTATTTTCATGAAGCCCTCGCCGAACACCCCGGCGCGGATTTCGTCTTTGAGCGAGTCTTCCAATTCGAATTTTTCCATGTCAAGCCCGTTTCACTTCGACTTGCGCGGCTTGTCGGCCCGTTCGATCACGAGCGTCACGCCTTTGCCGCGGCGGACGAACGACACCGTCGCCCCGATCCGCCGCGCGCGCTGTTTGATGCCCTCCAGCCCGAAATGACCTTCCTTGACGCCGGGCGCGGTCTCCGGGTCGAACGGCGCCCCGTCGTTCGAAATTCTCATCCGCCAGCCGCCGCCCTCCGGCACGTCCACCGATACCGCGATCTTTTTCGCGCCGCCGTGCTTCACCGCGTTGCCGACCGCCTCGCGCACGATCAGACTCAGGTCGCGCATCGCCGCGGCGTCCATCGTCTGCGGCAGCGCGTCCACCCTCGTGTCGATGCGGTAGATGCCCTTCATGTTTTCCTCGTGCGCGAGCTGGCGCAGCATCTCCGCCGGGGTGAGCCGCATCATGTCGTCGTTCTTCAACCCCCAGACGATGTCCCTGATCTCCCGCTTCGCGCGCACCAGCACGTCCTGCGCCTCCTTGTTCCTGCCCAGTTTCAGCAGCATGCCGGCGCCGACCAGATGCTGCTCGATCGTGTCGTGGATGTCGTCGGCCATGCGCTTGCGTTCCGTCATGATCGTGCGCGTCTTGAACATGCCGCGCCGCTGGCGGAATATCACCGCCGCGAACGCCACGAGCCCCGCCGCCAGCAGCGCGAGAACCGTCCACACCGCCGTGACGTACCTCCGGTCTCGCCGCGCCGCCAGATACGCGAGATCCGGCTCCAGCGTCACGTCGCCGGCGGAGGCCACGTCGATCTTGACCCCCATCACGTAATGCTCCCGCCCGGTCAGGGCGGACTGGTCGAGCATCAGTTCCGCCACCCCGATCACCGTCACTTTCGGGTGCGTCCGGTCGCAGTCGGAGAGAAAATCCGGCAGCGGCGACACCATCACGTTGACCGGCACCCCGTCGACGTTCAGGGCGAACCCGTTCTCGGTAACCCCGATCGTGCGCCCGCTCACCGACACGCGAAGCCAGTTCACCCCGCCGCGCCCGCCGTCGTCCACCAGATCGGCCGCCTTCGCCTCCCGCGCCGCCGGCACCGCGCCGGCGCCGAGACGCTTCCAGCGGACGGACACGAACACGATGCGGCCGCCCTCCAGCGACGGCATGCCCTTCACCGAAACTGTGTCGCCGACCGCCGGCAGCGCCCCCGCCGAAACCACCTTCAGTCCGTCGGTTCCGTTCTGCAGAAAAAACCTGTCTTCCGCCGCGAACGTCACCACCCCGGTTATCTCCGCGGTCTCGCCCCCCTGATCGAGCGCCTCGCGCAGTTTCGCCGCAACCCGCTTTCTGACCCCCGCCGCGAATTCGCCGATCGTCGGCCGCTCCGCGGCAACCGCTGCGAACATCACGGCCAGCGCCAGCGCGGCGGACGTCATGATACGGACGGGTGATTCTTTTTTCATCGCGCCATTCTTGCGTTCATTCCCGCCCGCGGAACCGCCGCCGGGCGGACGCTGGGCTTTCACCCCACGCGGGCGACGAGGGGCGGACCTTTGAGACCGAAGCACTCGACCGCGCGAACCTCGAAAACCGGCTTGGCGTCCGGCGGAAAAACCGACGCCGGAAAAACGCATTCGCCCGGACGTTCCGAACGCTCGAACGGCAGATGAAAGCCCGGCGCCATGATCGTGCGCACGTCGAGCACCTTGCCGTCGGCTCCGAGCGCCGTCACCTCGTACTTGAACGGACGGCACTTCGCAACCGTCTTCGCCGCCGGGAAGGCAACGCGCCAGCACGCCCCCTTCACGGCCTTCCGCGCGCACGCCGGCGGCTTGTCGAGCAGTTCCGCCTTCGCCTCCGCACCCGCCGCGAACACCGGCGCCGTGCGCTTCTTCGCCCGCTCCGCATAGGCGAACGGCCGCGACGACGGCACCGGCACCGGCACCGTCCAGTCGTCGCCCAGCGTCGCGTCCGAACCGAAATCGCGGCGGTGCAGCGTAAGCCGGTCGGCAAACACGTCCACCATCAACCCCTGCTGCGAGTCGCCGGTCGGCAGCAGGTTCATCGACGGCTGGCGGCCCCACGTCTTGTTGCCGGGGTCGTAGGAGTTGCCGGACGCGTTCTCCACTCTGGCGTAGTCGAGCGAAATGTAGCGCAGCGAGGCGGTGCCGATCGAGGTGAACTCTCCCTGCCACACGGAGCGCTCGTCGGTCAGCGCGTAGTGCGAATGGCCGGAGAACGCCACGGCGTTGCGGAACGGCGAAAGCGCGCGCGTGGCCTCGCCGTTGTCGTGCCCCCAGGCGCAAGGTCCGTAGCAGGTGTCTTTCGGATGGCTGTGCTGGGTGTAGAGAAACGGCAGATTCGGGTCAAGCTCCCTGCCGTGCTTCTCCATGAACGGCACGATCTGCGGCGAATGGTTGCTCTCCCAGTGAGCGCCGATCACCGTAATCCCCTTCACGGTCTTCTTCCACACCGGCTGGAATTCTTCATGAAACAGACGTTCCCACACCGGCTTGCGGTTGTTCTCGAAGCCGATCGCCTCGCGGCGCTTCTGGTCGTCGTCTTTGTACTGCTTCATGCCGCCCCACTGCCAGCCGTGGATGTCGTGGTTCCCGTAGACGAACAGCCGCTCGACGCGTCGACCGTCAGGTGCACGGTCGTCGGGGAATACGCGGAACCAGCATTCGGCGAAACGCGCGAGCTGTGGCACCTTGCCGCTGTCGGCGATGTCGCCCGCGACAAGCACTCCGTCCGCGCCGTGGTCGCGGAACCATTCGAACGCATGGAGGAGGTGTTTTTCGTCGCCCGGCCGGTTGAGGTGCACGTCGCTGAGCACGCCGATGCGCGCGATCGGCGCGCCGCCGAAATCGCCCTTGACCGCGCCGAACACACCGTCTGCTACAGTCGCCGCCGCGCCGCCGATGAAAAACCTTCTGCTTATGTCCATGCTGCCGCTCCTTGCTCTTTCGACCGCCTGTATGTTGAATATCGTGCCATTGGGGACAATGATACCACATCATACCATGTGCGTCAACCGAACCCGCGGCTGGGATTTGCAATTTCCGGCGGTTGGGAAAGTTGCGAAACGCGGCAGTCCAACCGCGTTTTCATCCACGGCCGGCTAACTTGCCGGCCGCTCAGAAGAACAGATCGCGTTCGCCGCGGCAGGTGGCTTCGTACTGCTTGAGCACCGTCGGGTAGAACTTCGGCAGCCATTCCCTGATGCCGGCGAGTTCCTTCTCGATAAGAGCGTCTCCGATTTTGCGCGTTCCGTCGGACGCGAAATCATCGAGCCACTCCCTGAACGTCAGCACCGCGTTGATCTTGCAGAACTTGCCTTCCCTGCCGGTTTTCAGCGCGTCCATTATGCAGCCGCCCGTGCGTCCGCACCTGTAACCGGCCGTGCAGAAACTGGTGATCATGCCGCGACCGGCGAGATACCTCACCATCTCGTCGATCGACCGCACGTCGCCGAGCAGGAACTGCTGGCGCTCTTTCTCCTGGTGCGCCTCGTTCTCGAAATCGCTGTATCCCTTGATCGCGATGTTCGACGAACAGTCCAGCTGGGTCATGCCGTGGTCGAGCACGCGGTTGCGGCTCGCCGCGTTTTCACGCGCGGTGACGATGATGCCGGTGTAGGGAACCGAAAGCCGCGCGATCACGATGATGCGCGCGAAAGTCGCGTTGTCGATCAGCCACGGACTTTCCTCCGGCACGCGCGTTCCGCTCGCCGGCTCCAGCCGCGGGAACGACAGCGTGTGGGGGCCGATGTTGAACCACTTTTCAAGATCGCGCGCGTGCAGCACAGTCGCCAGCAGCTCGAAACGCCAGTCGCAGAGACCGTACAGCACGCCGAGCCCGACATCGTCAACCCCGGCCTCCATGCAGCGGTGGAAGCAGGTGGTGCGCCAGTCGTAATTGCCCTTCACGCTCCACGCCGGATGCATCTCTCCGTAAAGCCTGCGGTTGTAGGTCTCCTGAAAAACCTGAAAGGTGCCGATGCCGACCGAGCGCAGCACCCTGAGATCGGCGACCGGCAGCGGCGCGGCGTTCACGTTGACCCGCCTGATGCCCACTTTCGCGCCGCTGCGCGGCGCCGCCACCTGGCGGCCGTAGCACGTCTCGATCGATTCGGCGATGTACTCCGTGGAGGTGGTCGGGTGTTCGCCGTAGACGGCGATCAGCCTTTTGTGGCCGATCCGCCCGGCGAGAACGTCGATCTCCTCTTTGAGTTCGTCCATCGTCAGCGCCCGCCGAAGCTGCCGCGCGTTGCCGCTCCTGAAGCCGCAGTATTTGCAGCCGTTCACGCACAGGTTCGACATGTAGAGCGGCGCGAACATCACTATGCGGTTGTCGTAGACGGCGTGTTTTATGCGGTCCGCCGCGGCGCGCATCTCTTCGAAAAGGTCCGGGTCGGAGGCGGCGGCCATCAGCAGGGCGGTTTCCTCCGGCTGCAGCGTTTCGCGCGTGGTTTCGCTTTTGGCGATCACTTCGCGCACCGCCGCGGGATCCGCCCGGCGTTCGGCGATTTCTGCTATGCACCGGTTGATGCGCTCTTCGTCGATGAAATGCACGCCGCCCGGGAGGTATTTTTCAATCTCCTGCCGCACGGCGAAGTTCTTTATGTAGTCCGCCGCGTTTTTGAATTTTCTTATGCCGCCTGTATCAGCCATCGCGATTTTTCTTTCAATGGCCGTATATTATACCATTTTACGCGCCGCAGGGCTATTGCGCCTCGAGAACGAACACCGCCGAATCGTAGTCGCCCTTGCCGATGTACACCGGCAGCCCAGCCGCCATCAGCGCCTGCCCCGACACCGCCGAGCCCGACGCACCGCAATGACCGCCCGCGCCGTCCGGCAGATTCACCTCCGTCACGCGGTATCGTAGATCCGGCGCGAGACCGTCCAGCCTCACCGGCGGGATGAAGTCTTTGCACGGACCGCGGTTCAACCCCCAGACGAAAACCACCGCCCGCCGGCAGTCGGTCGAAACGTGCATCTGCGCCGCGTAGGTGCGCCCGTACGGCGACACCAGCCGGTACAGCTCGCCCTGCTGCACCACCGGTCTTATCGACTTGTACACCGCAATGCACCGTTTCGCGAAACCGGTGTCTTCGGCGGACATTTTCCTCGGGTCCAGTTCCAGCCCCAGTCTGGCGCTCATCGCCACGTCGAACCGGTATTTGAGCGGCGTCTCGCGCATGGTCTGGTGGTTGGGCGAAACCGTCACGTGGGCGGCGATCGCGTTGGCGGGGTAGAACATTCCCGCCCCCCACTGTATGAACACCCGCTCCCGCGCGTCGGTGTCGTCCGACGGCCAGAACTCGTCGGCGTAGCCCAGGAAACCGTATTCCATTCGTCCTCCGCCGGAGGAACACGCCTGCACGATCAGGTCGGGGCGTTTGGCGCGGAGTCGTTTCAGCACTTCGTAAAGACCGGCGGTGTAGTCGAAATAAAGGTTCTGATCGCGGCCGGAGGTCGGCGACCCCACGTTGAAGAAGTTGGCGTTGGCGTCCCACTTGAAATACGAAATGCCGGGCGCGGCGTCGAGTATCGCCCCGAGCTGCGACGAAATGTTGTCCACCACGTCGGGGTTGGTGAAGTCCAGCACGCACTGGGTGCCGCCGCGGCCGGTTCCGAGCGGCCGCCCCTTGCAGCGCATCGCCCATTCCGGGTGCCGCGTGTAGAGTTCGCTCGTCACGTTGACCATCTCCGGCTCGACCCAAAGACCGAACTTGAGCCCGCGCGATTTCGCCTCGCCGGCGAGATGCCCGAGCCCGCGCGGCAGTTTTCTGGCGTTCACCCGCCAGTCCCCGAGCCCGTTGCGGTCGTTGTCGCGCGCGTAGCGCCCGTTGCCGAACCAGCCGTCGTCCACCACGAACATCTCCCCGCCCATTTCCGCGAGCCCGTCCATCATGCGCACGAGCCGGCGTTCGTCGAAATCGAAATACGCCCCTTCCCAGCTGTTGAGCACGATGTCGCGCAGTTCGCGGCCGTGCGGCAGCCGGTGGTTGCGCGCCCAGCGGTGCAGCTCGCGCGAAACCGCCCCTTTGCCGCGGTCGCTCCTGACCAGCACCGCCTTCGGCGCCGTCACCGAACTCCCCGGCTCCAGACGGTAGGCCCCGTTCGCGTTGTCCGCGCCGAGCCGCAGCTCCAGCAGGTCGGCGTAATCGCGGTGCGCCGAAATGCTCCACGCGCCGCTCCAGGCCAGCACCCCGCCGATCACCGTGCCGGAACATTCGTCCGCGCGTCTCCCGACCGACAGCATGAACGCCGGATTCGCGAACCACGCGTCGCGCACCCCGTTGCGGGACGAAATCACCACCGCCTGCCCGCGCGGCAATTCCGACTCCGAAATCTGGTTCTCGCACCCCCACTGCCCGGTCAGCGACATGAAGTGGAATTCGTCAGCCAGCAGCGGAAACGTCAGCGCGGCGGAGTCCATCCGGTACAGCTCGACCGCGCCGGTTTCGCGGTTGCTGAATTCCGTCCAGGTTTCCACCGCGTCGGTGTCGTCGAACACGCGGAAATGCTGCAGCACGAGAAAGTCGTGCACGGAATCTTTCATCGGCAGCACGAGGTGTTTCGCGGCGGTTTTGTCGTCGATCCATTCCGCGCCGAGCCCGACAAGTTCGCTCGCCATCGTGCCGTCGTCGTGTTTCACGCAGAGCCCGCCGGATTTGTTCGCGTCGATGCCGAACTCCTTCGCCCCGTAGACCGAGTAACTCGCCGGTTTCGCCTGGCCGGCGACGGCGCCGATGCGCCCGTCGTGGCGGCAGGGGTCGCCTTCAAGGGCTTCGGCGTCGGCGGCGTCCTCGATCTTCGCGCCGTAGTACGGCATGAGCCACACGCCGTCGGCGTCGCGCCTGAACGTCATCGTGGTCGTGGGCGTGTCGAGCTTCACCGTGTCGTCCGCGGCGCCGGCCGCCGCAGCCGCCAGCGACAGAAACAGCAATACGAATTTTCTCACCCCGGAGCCCCCCTTATTTCAGCATGAACAGCGTACCCGTCGGGTTTGACCCTTACGCGCATTTTGCCGTCGAAGCCGCGGCTGTCGACGGTCGTATAGCGGTTGGATGACGCGTCGCACTCGCCCGACACGTAGGCGAGCCCGCCCGAGCCGCACGCATCCGCCTTCGGAGTTGGCCGCCGAGACGAAAAGCCCGTTCCGCAGCTTCCACTTCCACGTGACCTGCCAGTCGCGGTCGCACGTCACCGGACACTGCAGGGTGGTCCCGTCCAGCGCCGCCGCCTTGCTCATCGTGCCGGGCGCCACCGCCGCGGGGTTGCCGTACGCCGGGTACGGCGTGCCGTAGCCCGCGTTCGCGCAAAACGCGGCCGTGAACACTGCGGCGGCGGCCGTCAGTTTCAGTTTCATGAACCGCTCCTTTGTCATAACCGGCATATCGGGTTGATTATAGCAAATCCCCCCACGCGGCGCAACCCGGCGGATCGTCGGGCTCAACCCGACCGGCGGCTGAAAGAGTCGATGACCCGGTTATTTCAGAAAGTACATGAAACCGGGGGTGATGATTCTGGCAAAACTCCTGGATTTCCGCAGGGGGGCACCGCGCGGACAGGGGGAAATTGGAAACAACTCGGGAACTGCGTCAGCGCAGAAAAAGCATCAAGCCGAAATACCAGACGATCCGGCCGCCTTCTGTTTCGACTGTGCCAGGCCAGGTCGGGCTGTACACTCCCGCCCGGGTTTGCGCGTTGCAATGATTTCGCGAGGTCAACTCAAGCACATTTCCGTTCAGATACAGGGTCGATCTGCCGTCAAGTTCGAAATCCACCATTTTCGCGCTGCGCAGCAAATTGGCGCGAGCCCCGTTCACCTCCAGTTCGATTTCGCCCAGATCCTTCACCGTCGCCGAGCACCAATTCGTCGGCATCAGATCCGTCAATGTTCCGGCCACCGTGCCGCCGTCGTTGTCGACAACCAACTTTTTGCCGACGCCGCCGGCGCTTTCGAAATAAACGGTGCCCGCCGCGCTGCGCGGCAGTGAACCGACCTGGGTCCAGTTGCGTCCCCCCCACGCCACGGTCGATCCTCTCCAGCCGTCGAAGTTCACCGCTTCGGTCTGGTAGACGGCGATTCGTCCGCCGCAGCCCGGGTAATTGACGAGCATCGGCGCCCCTTCCACGCTGACGAGTCCGGATCCGACGAGTTCAGCGCAGGTGATCCAGATCGAGCCGCCCGCGCCGGTGTAGGACTGACATCCGGAGGCGAGCACCCCTTTGGCGGAAACCGAGCCATCGATTCTCATTCTGCCGCCCGCGTTGATGCGTATGGCGCCGCCGCCGTTGCACCCTTCCTGGTTGCAGGCCGAGCCCGGCGCGGAGGGTTGGAAAGGCGAACCGTAAGTGGCGCAGTTGGCGGAGACTCTGCCGGCGTGAACGCCGTTGATGCAGTCTTTGCCATAGCCCGGGCCGGAGGCGTTGTTCATGACGACGCCGCCGGGGAAACCTTTGCCGTCGGCGGTCACGAGGCCGCCGGCTTCGACGATGAATTCGCCGCCGACGTCGAGGACGATGCGCTTAAGCTTGGAAAGATCGTTCGGGTCGGTGACGCCGTCCCACTTGCCGTTGCCGGGGTGGGTGAGCGTGCCGCCGCGGCGCACGGTTACCGCGTTGGAGACGATTACCGGAGAATCGAGGGACACGGTAGCGCCGTCAAGAATTTCGAAGACGTCGCCCACGGTGAGGGACGGTTCGCCGGTTATAACCGCGGCGGCGCCGTTTTCGGCGGAGACCGCCAGCACGGCGGCGCCGCCGTCGACGTCGACGGTCGCCGCGCCGTCGAAGACGATTCGCGCAGAAGCGCCAGGCACCGCGCCGGAAGACCAGTTGGCGGCGTTGGTGAAATAGCTGTCGCCGCCGGCTCCGGTCCATACGACCGAGGCGACGCCGAACATCCAGTTGACGCAGCGGGTGCCGGAGGAGGGAGCGAAAGCGGTCACCCTTCTGCCGGAGGACGCGTCGGAATCGGCGACGGAGACGCCGGCGACGCGGGTCAAGCCGGCGGATCTGAGGCGCCACGCTTCGCCCGTGGTTCCGCTGACGAGGGAGAGCGCGGCGGCGCCGCCGGCGGAGCCGTCGAGCACGAGGTCTTCATCAACCGCGAAGGTGGCGCCGGCGGCGAAGGCGTAGGTGCGCGCTGCGGCGGTTACGCACGAGAGCCGCCGCGCGGTGAACCCGCCGTCGAGAGCGGCGCCGGAACCGGTGTTGGCGAGGATGATTTCGTTGAAGGCGAGTGCGCCGAAATCGACGGTCTGCGGATCGGCGCCGGCGACGGTGACGGTCGCCGGCGGCACCGGCACCGCGGCGCCGGCGAACGACGAGTCGCCGAAGAGAGTGACGGTTTCTGAGCCGTGCGCGGTGAGCGTGCCGGCGCAGACGAACGCATTGGAGACGGCGAGGTCGAATCCGGCGAGGTCGAGCGAAGCGCCCGCGGCGACGGAGAGCCGGTAGAACGACCCGGCGGAGACCAGGGCGGGGTATCTCGCGCAGCCGGCGGGGATGACGATTTCATCGGTGGCGGCCGGCACGCGGGAACGGTCCCAGTTGTCGGCGTCGCTCCAGTCGCCGGTGTCGCCGTCGCCCTGCCAGGTGATCACTTCGCCGGGTTCGATGTCGGAGAGGAACGTCCAGTTGACGTTGCGAGCGTCGGCGCCGGAGGAACTCGTGGCGACGACGCGTTTGCCGAAAGACGCGTCGGAGTCGCACACGTCGGCGGCGAAGACGGAGGCGTCGCCGGCGATTTCAAGGCGCCACGGCTCGCCGGTGGCAGTTGAGCGGAGGGCGATCTTGCTGTTTTTCTCGCCGGTGACGGCGAACACTCCGTCGACCCGGGTGTATGTGTCGTCGGCAGCCGAGAACACGATGGTTTTGCCGGGCGTTTCGCAGAAAACGTCGGCGAAGAAGTTAGTTCCGCGCACGGTGGATACCCCGGAGCCGGCGAAAGTGACGCGGCCGGCGAGGGCGGTGCCTCCGGCCGCGGCGCCGAGACGGGTCGGGGTGGCGCCGAGCGAAGTCCAGTCGCCGCGGACGGTGAGAACGCGGTCGCTTTCGACGAGAAGTTTGGCGCGGTTGGTGATCACCACGCAGCCCACGGTGCAGTTCGAGACGGAGGATGAGAAAACGGTGAAGGAGTTGGTTTTCACCGAATTGGCGTTGTCGATAATCAAAACGCCGTCGTCGTCGCCCTGGTCGAAGTCGCGCAGATAGACGGTGCCGGCGCCGCCGTAGGGGAGCGTCGAGACTGACTTCACGCCGCAGCCGCCGCAGGCGGTGATGACGCCGGTGAAATCGCTCACCCGCGCACCTTCGTTGGTTACGGTGACGGCGATGCGTCCGCCGCCGGGGGCGCCGGGGAAGGCCGCGGCCACAGTAGTGACTTTGCCGCCGTTGGCGCGTATCTCGCCGGAGCCGACGAGACGCCCGGCGGTTATCCAGACGCTGCCGCCGGCGGCGGGGTAGCCGGTCTGGTCGTTGCCCTTTGCGGAGACCGACCCGCCGACGGCGAGGATGCCGCCGACGGCGAGGCGGATGGCGCCCGAGCCGGCGGTGTGGGAGCTGCCGGAACCGATTTCGACCGGGTGCTTCGGATCGCCGTAGCAGACGCCGAGACTGTTCGCCTCGCTGTTTCTGCCGCCGTGACTCGAGCAGCAGTTCGAAACCTGCGGAGCGCCCGGTCCTCGTGTAGCGCTGAAACCTTTGCCGGCCACGGAAACGACGCCGCCGGACTCGACCGTGAAATCGCCCGGCACGTCAAGATCGACGCGGTAGCCTAGGTCGGTGTCGCCGTTGGCGGTGTGGGAAATCGTGGCGCCCGCGCCGACAACGACGTTGGTGATCGTCATCGGCCAGTCCGGGTAGAACACGGCTCCGTTGCCGATGCGCAGAGTCGGCATGGCGACGGTGGAGCCCGCAAACAGGTTTCTCACGCTGATTTTTTCAATCGGCTCGTCACCGACGACATCGAGCGAACCGCCTTCGAGCATGACCCAGTCTTTGGAGTTGTCGCTGCCGAGCAGTTTTCTGGTCTTGAGGCTGCAACCGGCGCCGACGGCGAAATTCGCGCCGTTGGTGACGGTGACGCTGGCGAACTGGCGGTTGGTTTCAGTCATGCCGGGCCAGATTTCGACGCCGTGGCGCTGGTAAGTCGCGATGTACGCGGAGTTGCGGGAACCTTTGACGATCAGGTCGCCGCCGTCATCGCGGTTGGAAGCGTCTTCGATGTAGATCGTCCCCGGCAGACCGTAGTTGTTGTTGCTGTAATAGCCGCCGTAGGCGGTGACGGAGCCGGAGAAGGACGAGAAGAGCGCGGCGTGGCCGGTAAGCTGCACGCTGACGCGGCCGCCGGCGCTGGAGCCGAAACTGGAACCGCCGGCGCCGTCGGCTGAAATCAAGCCGCCGCCGGCGATGGACGCGGCGGTCACCCAGACGCTGCCGCCGGAGCCGCAGGCGCGGGTGCTGACGCCGCCGCTGCGGTTTTTGACTCCGGGTTTGGCGGTGAGGGTGCCGTCAAGCGTGAGGACGCCGCCGACGACGAGACGCAGCGCACCGCCCGGCAGAGAAGCGTTGTTGATTTCGCCGCCGCTGCTGCCGAGCGTTTCGGGGGAGCAGATCGAGCCGTAACAGTGGCCGGGGCGGTGGGAACCTTTCGTTTCAACGTAGCCGTAGCCGCGGCCGCCGTGGGAACCGCCGGCACCGCCGCTGGAAAGACCGACGGCCGGACCCTGGCAGTAGTAGAAACCGTTGCTGACGACGCTGATCGCCGCGCCGGCGGAGACGGTGGCGTCGCCGGCGACATCGATGACGAGCCGGTATGCGCCGCGGCCGTTGACGCGGGCGGCGTCCCCGGCGGCGAATGACGGATTGTTCCAGCCCTGCCAGACGCCGGACTGAAGCAGGAGATCGCCGGTGAGCTTGAGGAGACGCACTTTGCCGTCGCCGGAGAGCGCTCCGTGGACGACGACTTCGCTGCTGTTGGCGGTGACTCCGGTTTCGCCGGTCTGGAAGTAGACGGTGCCGTTGAAGCCGCTCTGCGACCAGTTCACCGGCACGACGTCATCGAGATCCCAGATCATATCGCGGTCGGCGGCGCCGGAATCGACGACGACGGAATCGCCGGTTTCGGGGGCGCGGCCGGCGGGGTCGCCGTTGGCGTCGGCCCAGTTATCGGCGTTGGCGGCGGAACTGTCGGAGGCGCCTCGCCAGTAGATGGACATGGGCGATGCGGCGGCGGCCGAAGCCGCGCCGGCAAAAAAGACGGCAGCGAAGATTTTATGCATGACCAAAACTCTCCTTGACCGGGTTCATCATTGCCAACCGCGGGGAATTTTATCAAATCGCGCGGTGCGTGGCAAGCCCCCCAGCACCCCAGGCATATTGCCGGGGCGGGGGCAATTTGGTAAAATGTGTTCGCAGGTGTTTCACGGAGATATGCTTAACCGGCGGTCGGACCTGCCGCAGACAATTGCACTGGAGAAGGAAGAATGAAGAAGAACCGGAAAACAACCGAAAACGGCGGTGCGGCGGAGAGTGCCGCCCGGCTGTTCGCCGCCGCGGCGATGCTGACGGCGACAATCGCGGCGCAGGCGGCCGCCACCCCGCCGAAGACCGCTTCTCCGTTCGGCGACGGCATGGTGCTGCAGCGCGACAAGCCTGCGCCGGTGTGGGGCAAGGCCGCGCCGGGGGAGAAGATTTCAGTCTCGTTCGCCGGCAGAACCGTCACCACCGCGGCAGGCGCCGACGGCAGATGGCGCGTCTCGCTGCCGCCGATGCCGGCGTCGAAAACATCCCGCACGCTCACGGTCAAGTCGCTTGATTCAGGAACCGAGCGCGCCTTTCGCGACGTGCTCGTAGGCGAGGTGTGGCTCGCTTCAGGGCAGAGCAACATGGCGCTGCTCATCTGGAGCGGAGATCCGAGGGTGAGAGACCGCAACGGCGCGGCGGTCATGCAGATCGTGCGCAACCGCGAAGTACGCTATGCGAATCTGCTCGACTGGCAGACGAGCGACACTCCCCAGGACAGCATCGGAACCTTCGTCTGGCGCGAACACCGCCCCGAAAACGTCGGCCGCGGCTGGGACGGCGGACAGAGCGCGGTGGCGTTCTATTTCGCCGAACTTATCCACCAGGCGCTTGACGTGCCGGTCGGCATGATCGTCGCCTGCGCCGGCGGCACGCCGATCAAACCTTTTTTTGTCGGCAATCCGGTTTGGAACCATTATTTCGCGCCGACCGCCCCCTACGCCTGCCGCGGGCTCATCTGGTATCAGGGCGAGTCCGACCCGGCGTACGGCGAAGAGGAGTACGTCGCGCAGCTGAAGAAGTTTCTCGACGGCTGGAGCGCCGCGTTCGAAAACCCCGGGCTGCCCATGTGCATCGCCCAGATCTGTTCCGGCGGGGCGGTGGCGCGGGCGCAAGCGCTGTTCGCGCGGCGCGACACGCGGGCGCACACCGCGGTGACTTACGACGTCGGCAACCCGTGGGACATACACCCGAACGAGAAATTCACGGTGGGGCTGCGTCTCGCACTGCTCGCACTCAAATACGAATACGGCTGGAGCGACATCCGGGCGGAATCCCCCTCGCCGCGGTCGGCGCGGGTCGAAACCGGCGGCGCGGTGCGCATCGCGTTCGACAACGCGGTCTCCTTCTACTCCTACGCGCGAGACCATTCGGCGAAGACCTCCTTCGAACTCGCCGGCAAAGACGGCAAGTGGCATCCGGCGGCGCTGGCGAATCAGATCGGCCGCAAGACCGGCAAAGACGGGCGCGAGACGTGCCACGGCGAATTCTCCGGCGTTCAGCTGGTATTGTCGTCGCCCGAGGTTCCGGAACCTTGCAAAGTAAGGAACTGCGCCGATCCGCGCTTGGCCGTCGTGTACAACGAGTCGGCGCTGCCGATCGGCCCGTTCGAGATGTCGCTGCCGGCGGAGGCGGTGCCGCCGCCGGAGGCGGGCGAATTCTCCGCTCACATCGGCGCGGTCGGCGCCGCGAAGGTGCTTGAAAGATTCAACCAGCTCGCCGGCGCGCCGAAGCCGGTCGGCGCGCCGGCGGCGGGCAGGGCGGTCAAGGTGGCGATGATCGGCGCAAACGGCAAAGGCCTGTCCTCCGCGGCAGCCGGCGTGAAGCTTTCAACGGCGTACGAAGAAATCATCGCCGGCAAAGCCGACTCGATAGTCATCGATTTCACCGGCGTCGTCTGGGAGGAGGAACCGGTCGTTTATTTCGCCGCCGACTGGGTGAAAACACGTCTGACTGACGCGTGGGGCCTCTAATCCGCCGCGGAAAATCAGTCTTTCGACACGCTGTCGTACTTGCGCCAGCGCTCGCGCATGAATTTTATGTTGCGGGAGAATATCTGGTCGACGTTGGCGGTCGATGAAACGTCGAGAAAATTCTTCACCTCTTCGCTCGAAAGCATAAACCGCGTTTTGAGCAGATGCACGTATGCCCGCTCGGGGTCTGACATCCACAGGTCTAAAAAACAGCGGTGGGTGATGTCCCAGACCTCTTTGCGCAACACCTCCTTGTCGGTCGTCGGCAGATCCATGCCGGTCGGCTCCTCTCCGTCGCCGTCGTGCGCGCCTTCGATTGATATCTCGCCGTGCGGGGCGGGGTTGGCGTTGAGCACGAAGCCGCGCGCGTACCGTCTAAGCCACCCTTCGAAGCTGCCGCTGCCGCGGTAAAGCGCGATTTTGCCGCGGCCGACCATTTCATCGAACATCATGCCCATAATGTCGCCGGCGGTGATGGAGTACTTTTTCATCAGCTCCGCCGAGCGCATGCTCCGGGATTCCGGCTCGACGACCCGTTCCCAGACGAGTTTCCAGCCTTCGTCACTGCCCTCCGCGACGAGCGCCGCCCATTCCGCATCGGTCATGTCCGTTTCCTCCGTCATTCAAAAGTCAAAACTCCGGGCCAGGCCGGCAAACCTTCACGGACAAGCCGCAGCTTTATGCTGTGTTTGCCTTTGACGAAATCTCCGCACCTGACCGCGGCGCAGCCGTCTTTCACGGCGAGGGAGAGCCCGGCCAGTTCAAGCACGCCTTCCTTCACCGGCGCGCCGGCGCCGTCGACAACCGTCACCGCGGCGACCGTGTCGTCGGTGGACGAGGGCTCGAAAACGACACGGGCCTTCCACCGCGTCGCAGCGTTGCGCGACGGTATTGAATGGAATGTAAGAATTATGCGCTTGTCTGCAGGTGTTTTCATGGCTGCCGCGTTCCGTTCACCTCATTGCCGGGTGGATGTATCTGGACCTTTCGACCGCGGTCGATGAATGAAAGTTCCGACGATCCGGGATGCGCGACCACGATCTCCTTTTCGCCGGCGTTCACCGCCTTCGGCCGGTTGACTCCCATCCAGTTGTCGAGCGACGGGAGTTCCGCTTGTCGTCGCCGACGCCGCGGAAACTCCGCCGAAAACGACCAAAGCCGATGCCGCCACCGAAATTTCCACAGCCCGCGCCTCAATAGCCTAAATCTTCGTCGACAAGTATCACTTTGGTCGGCGTGTGAGTCGGCGCGCGGTCGAAAACCGCGGTCACCTTGCAAATGCGGTCCGGCGAATCGCAGTCCAAACACTCGCCGGCAGCGGCGCACGGCGTCTTCTTGCCGAGCCGCCGGCAGTTCGGCGGACACGCCATGCGCTTGGCCCGCGCGACGGCCTCGGCGACGCCGCCCTCCACGATTTTGTTGCGCCCGACCACGTACACCACTTTTTTCGGGCCGAAAATCGACGCCGCAACCCGGTTGCCGGTCCCGTCGATGTTGACGATCACGCCGTCCGCGGTGAGCGCGTTCGCGCTCAACAGGAAAACATCCATCACCGTCCGGTGGTCGCGAATCTCCGCGCCAGACGCCGCAAGCGCGTCGCGCGCGCCGATTTCCTTCAGCGTTTCGCTGCCGCCCCAGCCGACCGACTCCGCGCCGGCGGCCTCGGCCATCACGAGTTCGAGCGCCTCGCGCCGGTCCGCAGCGAGAACCGCGGCGAAACCACGGCGCCGCAGACCTTCGGCAGCCCTCTCGCAAAGAACGTTCATCTCCCGTGCAACCGTCGCCGCCTCAACCGCCGGTCTTTTTCACGATGCCCGTGCAGGCCTGCAGGATGCCGGCGACATTGGCCAGATCGGCCGGCACGATCATGGAGTTGTTCGTCTTGGCGAGATTGCCGAACTGGTTGAGATACTGCTGCGCCAACTGCATGTTGACCGATTCGATGCCGCCCTTTCCGCTCAGCGCCTCCGCCACCTTCGTGATGCCGGCCGCCTGCGCTTCGGCGACAAGCAGTATCTCCTTCGCCTTGCCCTCCGCTTCGTTGATGCGCCTGGTGCGTTCGCCCTCCGACAGCGCTATCGCCTGCTGCCGCTCGCCTTCCGCGCGGTTGATTTTCGACTGCCGCTCGCCCTCCGACTCGGCGATCATCGCGCGTTTCTCGCGCTCGGCGCGCATCTGCTTCTCCATCGCGTCGCGTATCGACTGCGGCGGCGTGATGTTCTTGATCTCGTAGCGCGTCACCTTGATGCCCCACGGATCGCTGGCCTTGTCCACCGCCGTCACGATCGCCGAGTTGATGTTGGTGCGCTCCTCGAAGCTGCGGTCGAGGTCGAGCTTGCCCATCTCCGAACGCATGGTGGTCTGCGCGAGCTGCGTGGTCGCGAAAAGATAGTTGCCGATGCCGTAGCTCGCCTTCGCGGGATCCGTCACCTGCATGTAGAGGATGCCGTCCACGTCGACGGCGATGTTGTCTTTGGTGATGCACTGCTGGGGAGGCACGTCGATCGCCTGCTCCTTCAGCGTGTGACGGTAGGCGATGCGGTCCAGGAACGGCACCAGAATGTGAAACCCCGCATCGAGCGTACAACGGTATTTACCGAGACGTTCGACGATAAACGCCGTTTTCTGCGGCACTATGACGGCAGTTTTGATCACCGCCACCAGGACGATGAACGCGACTATCGCAAAAAACACGACTCCCCCACTCATTGCAACCTCCTTTTTGTTTGTTTTGCTTGTTTGATTTTGTCTTCCGGCATTTGCACCTTTTGCCGCTATTATATCAAAAATATCCCGCCGCGCCAATTGCACGGCGGGATGGGCGCGGCAGACTTTTAAAACTTTTTAATGATGCTCAGCCGCGTGCGCAACGGGGTCAAACCAGACGGTCGCCCCAAAGCCTGACCGACACGTCGGCGCAGAGAGGATCGGCCGCCGCCCTGGCATTGCGCACCATCGGGGTCGTCAACCGCCCCGTGCGGTGGCCGAGTTCCCAGAGATGTCCGAACACGATCCGCTTCGGGCGCACCCGCTCCACCGCCTCCGCGACGTTGATTCCGCAACCGGGGAAAAAGAGCCAGAGATCGGGCCTGCCCCACACCGTTTCGAGTTTAGGTTCCGCACCGCGGCCGCCGTCGCCGCTGTGGTAAAGGATGAAATCGCCGACTTTGACTTCAAACGCAGTCGTGAAATCGACAAGATATTCGTTGTGGTCGATGAGCGAGGTGCGGATTTCGACATCCTTGATTTTGAACGTCTTCTTCGCCCGCGTGTAGCCGCCCATCTTGCGCTCTTTGGGCTTCTTGCGCCAGTCCCACGCGCCGTAGTTGTCCAGAAAATTCGAAATGACGACCTTGCCCGCGCCGTTCATTTCCCCGTAGAGACCGGGATGGAAGTGGTCGCCGTGGTTGTGGGTTACAAGTTCGAAATCGAGAAAGGGCGCGAACTCGGCGGCACGGCGGTGCACGAGGTCGATGGAGAACAGCGATTCACGGGTTTTCACGATGTAGCCCATGTTGTACACGCTCCACACCGCGGGGGTTGTATCGACCTTGGTTTCCCGCGCCTCGCGGAAGATCTTTTCAAAGGCCGCTTCGAGTTTCTCGAGCGAAGCGAGGCCGCGCGTATCTCCGTCGCGCATGTACAGGCGGTAGAGGTCGGCCGTGGCTGCGTCGGTCTCGCGCTGCCAGACATCGAGGACGTCCTCGCCTCCGACGGCCGGCGGCGCCGGGGTGCGGCACCCCGCGAACGCGGCGGCGGCGCCGGCGACGATGAACTCTCTTCTTGGCAGCATGGATTTTAGCCGCGGATCAGGCGGTCATTTTTCGTGCGAGGAGAAAAAGTCAACCACCCGGCCGCGTTCAGCCTTGTCGGTGAAGCCGTGGGGATGATGACCGAAGCCGTCGCGGCGGATGACCGTCGCGTCGCCGCCCGCCTTGCGGAGTCGTTCGAGAAACAGTTCGCAGTTGCCGGCGGGGCGCACCGTTGCGTCTTTGGCGCCGTAAAGCAGCAGTATCGGCAGCTTCGCCGCCGCGATGATTCCCGCGCGGTTGACCGGCATCAGCGGGTCGTTCAACCAGTCGTGGGAGGGATCCTCCGGCGTCCAGCAGCTGTTTTTGCCGAGATATCCCGCGTAGTTGAAATCGTGAAAGCCCATCACCGGCCCGTCGAGATACATGTCGGCGACGTCTTCGGGGTAAGTCGAGGCGTACCGCGCCGAGAAGAACCCGCCCCAGCTCATGCCGATGAGATGGGTCTTCGCGGCGAAACCGAGACGGTTTACGAGAAAATCGCGCCACCGTTTCGCCCAGAGCGTTCCTTCCGGGTTCATCCATTTGGTGTTCTCGAAATAGACGTAATAGTAGCCGCGCTCGAGGGCGTCGGTCTGACCGGTGCCTTCAGGAAAGGCCCCCGGCCATTTCATGCACCACACCCACTTGCGCCCCGGCGCGGGGTTCTTCGGCTCGACGATCCATCCCCGCCAGCCGATGAAATCAACCTCGTAGCGTTTGTGGCCGAGAAAAGAGTCGGTTTTCAGCAGCGTCATGTGCGCCGCTTCGAGCTCCTGGGCGATATCGCCCCTGCGGCGGGAAAAGAACCACGCGAGCGCACCGTCCCAGTCGGCGTACATGGGCACCCAGCTGCCGTGGTTGACGCCTGGATATTCGGTGTAGCGGATGTCGCCGTTCACCGCCCACAGCGCGGCGACCATGGCGCGCGAACGCTCGACCGGCACGACGGAATCAACCGCGCCGTGAAAAGCCCAGATCGGCACCTTGCGGATTTTCCACGCGAGCTGCGCATCGCCTCCGCCGCAGCACGGCATGGCGCCGGCGAACCATTCCGGCCTCCGCTGCACGATGTCCCAAGTGCCGTAACCGCCCATGGAAATCCCGGTCACGAGCACGCGGCTCGCGTCCACCTGCTTCTCGGCGACGGTGCGTTCGACAAGTTCCATCATCAGCGACATGGGCTTGGTCGGGGACGGGTTCATGCGGTGTTCGTACTGCCCCCACGGCGTGTCAACCCACTGTTCGTTGACCGGGCACTGACCAGCGAGGAAATACCCCTTGATTCCCTTTTCGCGCATGTAGTTGAGCAGGTCGGTCGCCCCGTGCACAAGCTGCGCGACATTGTTGCTGCCGCGTTCGCCGGCGCCGTGCAGAAGGATTACCAGCGGATATTTCCCGCCCGGATCCGGATTTTCTGGGCCGGCGTACCGGTAAGGGAGCGTCTCGCCGAAAGCGTTGGTGTAGACGAGCGGAACGGTAAGTTCTCGGGCGTGAATCTTGACCGGAGCGCCGCCTGCGGCGGACCTGGCCTCATCAGCCGACGCGACTACGGCGGCGGCCACGGCGACAAGCGCCGCGAGCGCCGCCGGAACGACCTTATCCATGCCGGACTCCTCTGCTGCCGGGGATCATACGACCGATCCGCCGGCTTTTTCGATTTTAGACCTGGCCGCGCCCGAACACGGCACTTTCACGGTGAACTTCTTGGTGAGTTCGCCGGCGGCGAGAATCTTGATCTTCGGTTTTTTGTTGTCATGGAACCCCGCCTTGGCGAGGGTTTCGACGGTGATTTCGGCGCCGTTTTCGAACTTCTTTTCAAGGTCGCCGACATTGACGGCGAGCGCTTTCACGTTGAACGCGGCGTTGTTGAAACCGCGCTTCGGCAGACGCCGGACGAGCGGCATCTGGCCGCCTTCGAAGGTAAGTTTGTGCTTGTGGCCCTTGCGCGCGGCCTGACCTTTGTGGCCGCGCGTCGACGTCTTGCCCATGCCCGAACCGCAGCCGCGCCCGACGCGTTTACGGCGGTGACGCGCACCGGGGGTGTTCGTTAGATTGTTGAGTTCCATTTCGAGATTCCTTTCTGTCACGCCCTGACCGCCGCTATTTCTTCGGCGGAGCGGAGCTTGAGTATCGCGTTCAAAGTGGCCTTGACCACGTTGAGGCGGTTTTTGGAGCCGAGCGACTTGCCAACCGCGTCGCGGATGCCGACCGCCTCAAGGACGGGGCGCATTCCGCCGCCGACGATGAGGCCGGTGCCGTCCGGAGCCGGCTTCAGGATGACGCGGCCGCCGTCGCAGACGCCTTCGACGTCGTGCGGAATCGTCTTGCCGCGGAGCGTGATCTTCTTCATCTCTTTGCGGGCTGCGTCACCGCCTTTGCGGATCGCGTCGGCGACTTCGTTGGCCTTTCCGAACCCGACGCCTACGGAGCCTTCGCGGTCGCCGACGACGATGACCGCCGAAAAGCTCATGCGGCGGCCGCCTTTCACGGTCTTGGCGCAGCGGTTGATGAACACCGTGTGCTCGTCGAGATCGTCCTGCTGCATATCCGGCCGTTTGTCGCGATTGAATGCCATTGTCAGTTGCCCTCCTTCTTTGCGCTCACCGAGAGACCGGCTTCGACCGCGGCGTCCACGATGGCCGCGACGCGGCCGGTGTACTTGTGGCCGCCGCGGTCCACCACGACGATGGAGACGCCGGCCGCCTTCGCGGCCTCCGCCGCCCTCGCGCCGAGAGCTTTCGCCGTCGCGATGTTCGCGTTCGGGTCTTTGAGACTGTTCGCCTGGGCGACGGTTCTGCCAGCTTCGTCGTCGATGAACTGGACGTACATGTTTTTGTTGGTGATGCAAATCGACATGCGCGGACGCGCAGCCGTTCCTGACACCCGCTGGCGGAGGCGGAGATGACGCTTCCTGCGCTGGACTTTGCGGTTGAACATTAAGCCACCTTCTTTCCTTGTTTGCGGCGGATGTGCTCGCCGACGTACTTGATTCCCTTGCCCTTGTAGGGTTCGGCGGGATAGTACGCGCGGATGCGCGCCGCAGATTCGCCGACCAGCTGCTTGTCGATGCCGCTGACGGTCACCTGCAGACCGTCGTTCTCGACCGTCACTTTCAGACCCGCCGGAATGGAGAACACCTTCGGCGAGGCGAAGCCGAGCGACAGGGCTAGTTCGGAACCCTTGAGAACGGCCTTGAAGCCGGTGCCCTCGATGGACAGCTGTTTCTTGTAGCCGGCCGAAACGCCGACCACCATGTTGTTGATCAGCGCGCGCGCCAGTCCGTGGAATTTGCCGAGTTCGGCGTCGTCGGCGCAGAAGACGCGCACCGCGCCGTCCTCCACCTTCGCCGTGATGCCGTCGTGCATTGTATAGGAAAGCTCGCCGAGCTTGCCTTTCACCGTCACCTTCGCGCCGTCAACGGCGGCGGTTACGCCTTCGGCGAGCTTGACGGGTTCTTTACCGATTCGGGACATTGTTTTCTCGCTCCTTCGATTATGCGACCGTGCAGATGAGTTCGCCCCCGACTTTCTCCTTCTTTGCGTCGACACCGGACATGACGCCTTTGGAAGTGGAGAGAATCGCGAGCCCCATGCCGTCAAGCACGGCCGGAATGTCGGGAACCGCGACAAACCGCCGGAGCCCCGGCTTGGAGATCCGCTTGATTTCGGTGATGGCGGGTGACGCCTTCGCCGTGTACTTGAGCGTGATCACGAGTTTCTTCGGGAAACCGGTGGTGGTGACGGCGTCGGCGATGTAGCCGGACTCCTTCAGCACCCGTGCGATTTCGCCTTTGATGTTGCTCGCGGGGGTCGTAACGGAGAAAAGGCGGGCCTTGAGTCCGTTGCGGATCGTCGTGAGCATGTCGGAAATGGGATCGGTTGACATTTTTCTTGGATTCCTTTCCTTAAATTACCACGAAGCCTTCGTCACGCCGGGGATCAAGCCGGCGACCGCGAGTTCGCGGAAGCACAGGCGGCAGACGCCGAATTTGCGGAGATAGGCGTGCCGGCGGCCGCAGCGCTGGCAACGGTTGTACGCGCGGACCTTGAATTTCGGGGCCTTCTTCTGCTTCTCGATGAGACACTGTTTAGCCATATCTTAATTCCTCCCTGCGAACGGCATGCCGAGAGCGACGAGAAGCTCCCGGGCGGCCTTGTTGTCGGTAGAACTGGTCACGAACGTTATGTCCATGCCGGAATGGGCGCTCGAATCGACCAGTTCGGGGAAAATCGTGTGTTCCTTGACGCCCAGCGTGTAGTTGCCGGCGGCGTCGAAGCCGCGGTTGGGCACCCCCCTGAAATCGCGGATTCTCGGCAGCGCCGCCGATATCAGACGGTCGGCGAATTCCCACATGCGCTCGCCGCGCAGCGTGACCTTCGCGCCGATGACCATGCCTTCGCGCAGTTTGAAGCTGGAAATGGACTTCTTCGCGCGGCAGAGCATCGGTTTCTGCCCGGTGATCGCCGCGAGGTCGTCCACCAGCGTCTTCTGCTCGTCTTTCGTGACGATGCCGAAGCCCATGTTGATCACTATTTTCTGAAGCCGGGGCACGAGCATCCGGTTGGTCGTGCCGAGTTTCTTTTCGAGTTCGGCGACGATCCGTCCGGTGTATTCGTCTTTGAGTCTAGCCATGATTTTCGCTCCTTACTGCACTTGGAGAATCTTCCCGCTCTTCACCGAGACGCGGGCCTTCTTGCCGTCTTTTTCGCCGGTTCTGACGCGGGTGCCGCACTTCTTGTCGGCGTCGAAGGGCATGAGTTTGCACAGCGGCACGGGAAACTCGCGCGGTATGAGACCGCCGGCGTTCTTCTCGGTGCGGCGCACCGCCTTCTTGTGGACGTTGATTCCGCCCACGACCGCCGTGCCCTTGCGGGGGTTGACGCTCAGCACCGTGCCCGTCTTGCCGGCGTCGTTGCCGCACGTGACGATCACCGTGTCGTTCTTTCTGATCCTTGCGATAGCCATTTTCAGCACTCCTTCCGAATTAGACCACTTCCGGGGCCATCGAGAGTATCTTCATGTAGTTCTTTTCGCGTAGTTCGCGCGCGACCGGCCCGAACACGCGGGTCCCGATCGGATTGAGCTTCGAGTCGACGAGAACGCACGCGTTCTGGTCGAAATGGACCATCGACCCGTCTTCACGGCGGATCGGCTGCCCCGTGCGGATGATGACCGCGGTAGCGACCGACCCCTTCTTCACCGACGATGTCGGCGACGCCTCCTTGATGGCGACGCGGATCACGTCGCCGAGATGCGCGTATTCCTTGCGCTGCTTAAGTATGCGGAAGCACATGGCGCGCTTGGCACCAGTGTTGTCCGCCACTACGAGATTGGAGAGTTCCTGCAACATGACCGGCAACTCCTTACTTCACGATCCGCCAGCGCTTCGTGGCGCTGAGCGGGCGGGTTTCCATGATGGTGACCGTGTCACCGACTTTAGCCGTGTCGTCTTCGTCGTGCGCGTGGTATTTCTTGGTGCGCGTGATGACTTTGCCGTACACGGGGTGGACTTCGCGGTACGAGACCGCGACATTCACGCTCTTCGCGCCCATTTTGGACACGACGACGCCCTTGCGCAGTTTGCGCGCGCCGCGAATGGTTGTTTCCGTGCTCATTAGATTTTCACTCCTGCGCGGGTTATGAATTTGGTGTGTATGCCGATTTTCGTGGCCGCGAGCCGGAGGCACTCCTTGGCGACCTCCTCGCTCACGCCGCCGATTTCGAAAAGCACCTTGCCGGGCAGGATGACGGCAGCCCAGAACTCCGGGTTGCCCTTGCCCCCGCCCATTCGCACTTCGATCGGCTTGCGGGTAACCGGCTTGTCGGGAAACACGCGGATCCAGAGCTTGCCCTTGCGCTTCATCTCGCGGTTGATCGCCACGCGGCACGCTTCGATCTGCGTCGCCGTGAGCAGCCCGCGGGCGAGCGCCTTCAGCCCGAATTCGCCGTAAGCGAGATCGGCGCCCGAAGTGGCGTAGCCGGAGCGGTTGCCCTTGAAGACCTTGCGGTACTTCACTCTTTTAGGCATCAAAGGCATGTATCACCTACCTTCCTTCCTGTCCCCGCGTTCGCGGCGGTCGCCGCGGCGGCCCTCGCCGCGGGGCGCGCGGGCCTGAAAACCTTCTTTCTTGCAGATCCACACCTTAATGCCGATCTTGCCGGCCGTGGTGTTCGCCTCCGCGAAACCGTAGTCGATGTTCGCCCGGAGCGTGTGCAGCGGCACCTTGCCCTCGCGCGACCACTCCACGCGGGCGATTTCGGCGCCGTTGATGCGCCCGCCGGCGTGCACCTTGACGCCGTCCACCCCCATGTCCATCGCGACCTTCATGGCGCGCTTCATCGCCCGCTTGAGCATGATGCGGCGCTCCAGCTGCAGCGCTATGTTCTCGGCGACCAGCTGCGCGTCGGCGTCCGGCCCCAGCACGTCCTTGACGTCGAGGTACACCTCCTTGCCGGTCATCTTTTCGAGATCGGTGCGCACCGCCTCGACGTCGCCGCCCTTGCGCCCGATGATCACCCCGGGGCGCCCGCAGAAGAGCGTGACCCTCACCCGGTTTGACGAGCGCTCGATCAGTATCTTCGATATGCCCGCCTCGACGAGCTTCTTCTTGCACGCCTCACGGATCTTCTGGTCCTCGATCAGAAATGCCCCGAAGGTCTTCTTGGGCGCGAACCAGCGGCTGCCCCAGGCGTGGTTGACGCCGACGCGGAAACCGACGGGATTGACTTTCTGTCCCATTATTTGCCCTCCTTCCTGACGTCCGTCAGGACCACTTTGCAGTGACACATGCGGCGCGCGATCGGATGGGCGCTGCCGCGCGCCGTCGGCCAGTAGCGGCGCATCCGCACCGACTCGTCGAAAACGCAGAGACGCACGGTGAACCCGGCGGCGTCGTTCAGCCCGTGGTTGTTGCGGGCGTTCGCGACCGCGCTGAGTATCGTCTTCCTGATTATGCCCGCCGCCTTTTTCGGCGAAAACTCCACCACCTTCAGGGCGTCCGCCGCGCTGAGCCCCTGACAGGCGCGCGCCAGCGGCCGGCCTTTGAACGCCGATATGCGCGCGTTGCGGGTTATGGCTGTAACTTCCATCTCGAACCCTCCCTTACTTCGCTTCGGCCTTCGCGGCGGAGTTGCCGTGCGCCTTGAACGTGCGCGTCGGCGCGAATTCGCCCAGCCGGTGGCCTACCATGTTTTCGGTGATGAAAATCGGCACGTGCTGCCGGCCGTTGTGGATGGCGAACGTCAGACCGACGAAGTCCGGAAGCACCATCGAACGGCGGCTCCACGTCTTGATCGGCTGCTTCTTGCCGCTCGCCTGCATCTTTTCGACCTTGCGCAGGAGGCTCTCCTCCACGTAAGGGCCTTTCTTGAGAGAACGGGACATCTTTTACTTCCTCCTCTTCACGATCACCTTGTCCGATGCCTTGTGCTTCGCGCGGGTCTTGCCGCCCTTGGCGAGCTGCCCCCACGGCGAACACGGGTTGGTGCCGCCGGACGTGCGGCCTTCGCCGCCGCCCATCGGGTGGTCGACCGGGTTCATCGCCACGCCGCGCACCGTCGGCCGTATGCCGAGATAACGCTTGCGCCCGGCCTTGCCGAGCTTGATCGAGCCCCAGTCCTTGTTGCCGACCGCCCCGATCGACGCAAGGCACCGCCCGTCGAACATGCGGATCTCGCCCGACGGCATCTTCAGCGTCACCACCCCGCCGTCGCGGGCCATCACCTGACACGAATTGCCCGCCGAACGGCAGACTTTGGCGCCCTTCCCGGGCACCAGCTCGATCGCGTGGACCGACAACCCCAGCGGAATCTGCGAAAGCGGCAGACAGTTGCCCACCGACGCCTCCGCGCCGGGCCCGTTCATGACTTTCATCCCCGGCCGCAGACCTTCCGGCGCGAGAATGTAGGTCTTCACCCCGTCGGCGTACTCGATGAGCGCCAGATACGCGCTGCGCGTCGGATCGTACGCGATGTCTTTCACCGTCGCCTCGACGCCGAACTTGCTGCGCAGGAAATCAACGATGCGGATGCGCTGCTTCGCACCGCCGCCGCGGTGCCGGCACGTTATCCGCCCCAGATTGTTGCGGCCGCCCTTCTTGCGGAGCGGCAGCGTTAGCGACTTCACCGGACGCTTCTCCGTGATTTCCTCGAACGTGGCCGACTCGCGGAACCGCATGCCGCACGAACGGGCTTTGTACGTTTTAAGTGCCATACCGATACCCCTCCTTTACGCGAGCTCCACCCGCTCGCCTTCCCTGACGGTGACGATCGCCTTCTTCCAGCCGGCCGACCGCACCGCTCTGCGCGTCCCCCGGATGTACCGGAGACCGCCTTTGACGTTGATCGTGCGCACGCCGAGAACGTGCACCCCGAAAGCCTTCTCGACGGCGTCCGCTATCGCCGGCTTGCGCGCGGCGGGGGCGACTTCGATCGCATATCGGTTCTGAACCGACATCCGCGCACCCTTCTCGGTGATCAGGACGTCGAGAATCAGCCCGCCCGTCTTTTCCTTCAACTCCGCTTTCGTCATGGCTTCTCCCTCCTTACTTGGCGAGGCGCTCAACCAGCGCGTCGAAACCGGCCTTGTCGCAAACAAGCCGGCGGTTCGCGAGCAGCGTGTAGACATCAAGCGACGACGCCGTCGAATAATCGATCTCCGGCAGGTTTCTCGTCACCAGAACGACCGTGTCGTCAACGTCCTTCTGCACGATGCACGCCGTGCGGTCGACCCCGAGTTCCTTCAGGAACTTCGCCATCAGCTTAGTCTTCGGCGCTTCGAACTCGAACTTGTCAACCACCGTCACCCCGCCGGATTCGAACTTGTCGGAGAACGCCCGGGCGAAGGCGAGCTTCATGACCTTCTTGTTGACCTTCTGCGCGAAAGAGCGCGGCTTCGGACCGTGCGCCACGCCGCCGCCGCGCCACACCGGGCTCTGGCGGAAGCCCGCGCGGGCGTTGCCCGTGCCTTTCTGCTTCCACGGCTTCTTGTTCGACCCGGCGACTTCGCCCTTCGACTTCGTCGACGCCGTGCCAGCGCGCATCGCGTTGCGGATCGCCGTAACCGCGTCCTTGACCGCCTGCGCCCCGCGGTCCAGCACCAGCAGCGATTTATCGACGCTAACTTCAATCTGTTTCATGGTTTACTTCGCCCCCTTCTTCGCACGGTCGGCGATTTCCTTGTTCTTGAGGGACTTCTTCACGATCACCACGCCGTTCCGCGCCCCGGGCACCGAACCCTTGACGAGTATCGCGTCGTCTTCGGGACGCACCGCCACCACTTCGAGATTCCTCGCCGTGCGGTTCACCGCCCCCATGTGGCCGGGCATCTTCTTGCCCTTCTCGATCCACCCTGGCAGGTCGCGCGCCGCGAGACCGCCCGTGCGCCGCTTCGAGTGGCCGCCGTGCGTCATGTTGCCGCCGGCGAAACCCCAGCGCTTCAGAACCCCGGCGAAGCCCTTGCCCTTCGTCACCCCGGTCACGTCCACGTACTTCACGCCGTCGAAATTGGAAACGGTGACCACGTCGCCCGCCTTGAGCTCCCCGTCACCGTCTTCTACCGCGAATTCCTTCAGCACGCGGACCTTCTTCTCCGACAGACCACCGGTCTTCTCCTGATGCCCGCGAACCGCCTTCGTCAGACGCTTCGCCTTCTGCTCGCCGAAACCGAGCTGCGCCGCGGAGTACCCGTCTTTCTCCAAAGTCTTCAGCTGCACCACCGGACATGGGCCGACCTCGATCGCGGTCACGCAGATTCTCGCGCCGCCTTCGTCGAACACCTGGGTCATGCCGATCTTCCTGCCGATCAAACCTTCCATGACACCCTCCTCAAACCTTGATGGTGATGTCCACGCCCGCGGGAAGATTGAGCTTCTTTAGCTCGTCGATCGTCTGCGCAGTCGGGTTGATGATGTCCAGAAGGCGCTTGTGCGTCCTCATCTCGAACTGATCCATCGACTTTTTGTCGACGTTCGGCGAACGGTTCACCGTGTACCGCTCGATCTTGGTGGGCAGGGGTATCGGCCCCACCACCTGCGCCCCCGTCCCGCGGGCCGTGTCGATTATGCCGACAACGGCCTGATCAAGCACACGGTGGTCGTATGCCTGCAGGCGGATGCGTACTCTCTGCTGTTGCATTTCCCTTTTCCTTTACTTTACTTGTTCCTTCACTGCTGCGCTTCGACTTCCCTCGCCGTCGGCGGTCTCCACTCGGAGTAGCCGCCGGGGACCCCTGCCAAGGGCGCCCCGCGCGCGGTTTCGTCCCCGCACAGCGCTCCCCGCGGAAAAGAACCGCCCGCGGACACGTCGTGACCGCGGGCGTTGCCTGCTTTCACGACGCAGCTGGATATACCAACCCGTATCGCGGCCTTCCTCTGCGAAAAGTATGTGTAGTATATCAAAAATCCTTTCCTCCGCGCAAGGGGGTAAATTTCTTGAAAAAATAGAACCCTTCCGGACGACGAGCGTTGAACTTCCACTTCATCGCCTCTGAGACAACTAAATTCTCGAAGAGCCGGGATAATTGTACCAGCCGCGCCACTTTGCCAGTTGGTCACCCTTGTAAGTGCCAACAAGCACATAACGTTGAGATTTCGGCGGCTGCGCACCAACCTCACGCTGAGGATGCAGCCTGGTGGTATTTGTCTGATTCTTCTTCATGGCTGTGATGCGACCGCATCACAACCGGCATGGATATATTAAAAGAGCGCGTTCTCAATCCATGCCCCAGTCGGAAGCCCTACCACAGGCCTGTCTAGTCACACGGGAGAACGCGCCCATGTTGGGCACGTTCTGCTGGCAATTATTCGAAGTAGAAGCCTGTTGGCTTCCTTGTTGCATACGACGTTGGAAACGTGTGGTAGTATTTCCGACTGGGCGTCGTTCAGCAGTTCGCTAAATTG
>JAGCAM010000064.1 GCA_017652705.1 Kiritimatiellia bacterium
CGTCGGCCGCCCGGTTCTCGGCGCGCCCGACCCGGCCGCCGCCGCCCGCGCCATCGCCGCGGAGATGGGAGGCGCGCGGTGAAGCTCGCCGCCGTAGTTCTCTGCTCCGCCTGCGTCTTTGCCGCCGCCGCCGATGACGGCCTGCCTTCCATGCCGTCCGACACCGAAGTCTGGAACGCCGGCGTCGATTGCTACCGCAGGGGCGACGTCACCAACGCGCTGCTTCTGCTGAAGCCGCTTCTGCTTTCCCAAACCCACGGCCCGCGCGCCGCCGAAGTCGTGGCCAAACTCGAATTCGAACGCGGCGACCGCGAAGCCGCCGCCGATGCCGCGCAGATCGCCCTACGGGCGGCCCCGGACGATCCGAAAGCCAACCGCAATTTCACCCGCGCGGTTTCCGGCCTCGCCGAACTCCGCGAAAACAAACGCGTCGAAGCCGTGCTCAAAAGCGCGCGCGGCAAAGACCCCGGCTCGATGATGGAGGCCTCCATGCTCGAGGCGCGCCGTCTCATGGCCGCCGCCGGCTCCTACCGCACCAACGCCCCCGCCGCCGCCGTGGCCGCCGCCGACGCGCTCTCGAGCCGCGCCACCAAACTCGCCGATTCATGGATACCCCTGCGCGAAATCATCGTCCAGTCCGTAACCAACGAAGAAGAGGCCGCGACCATGCTTTCCCAGCTTGATCAGGCGCAGAAGGGCACTGAAAAAGCCGCCGTCGAACTCGGCGACATGAATCCCGAGGCGTACGCCTCGCTTTCGGGAGTGGAACACGATTTCACCAGATTCTTCAAACGGACCGTCCTGCCGCCGCCGGCGATCGCCGCCGATCTCGTCGCCCAGTCCAACGCCTGGCAGGACGCCGAAGAAATCAACGGGCGCAACTGGCAGCAGGACGCCCTCGACTACACCCGGGCCTTCCGTTCGAAATTCCCGGCCTGGGCGCAGGCCTACGAACAGCAGGCCCAGGCCGACACCAACCGCCCGCCGTTCACCAAAGAGGACCAGGCCAAAATATCCGCGCTCGCCACCGAACTCGAAAAAATCCAGATCGAATGCTGCGGCAAGACGCTGCCGCCGCAGCAGGTGAAGGCCCTTGACCTCATCCGCAAGATTCAGGAGCTTCTGCCCAAAAACGGCGGCGGCGGCAATCAGCAGAATCAGAACCAGAACCAAAACCAGAATCAGGACAAAGACCGGAACAAAGACCAGAGCCAGCAACAGCAGCAGCCGCAGCAGTCGGACCAGCGGCAGGAGCAGGATCCCGATAAACAGCAGCCCGAGCCGGAACCCAAAGACGGGCAGCCCGAAGAAAAACCCGAAGATCAGGAGATTGAAGCGATTCTGAAAAAGGCCCAGGAACGCAACGACGAACACGAGGCCGAGAAAAAGGCCCGGATGCGCAAAGCGCCGCTGCCGCCGAACGAGCGCGACTGGTAGGCGCGGCGAAGAAAAGCGAATGACATGAAGATAATTGTAGCTTGCGGAGGCACCGGCGGACACGCCTTTCCCGGCATCGCCGTCGCCGATGAACTGCGAAAGCGCGGACACGAAGTCGTCGTCTGGGATTCCGGCCGCGACGTCGAATCAAGCGTGATGAAAAACTGGGCGGGCCCCGTGTTCTCCACCGGCGCCAGGCAGCTCGCGGCCAAAAACGCCTTCGGCATTCTGCGCTCCATCCTGCGCTGCCGCGTGGAAATGCGCCGGGCCAGACCCGACGCGATGCTCGCCATGGGCAGCTATTCTTCGCTGCCGCCGGTGCTGGCCGCGCGCATGTGCGGGGTGAAGGTCTATCTCCACGAAGCGAACACCGTGCCGGGCAAGGCGGTGGAGTTCCTTTCCCGTTTCGCGGAGGCGGTGGCGATCAGTTTCAACACGACCGTCAGATATCTCGGCGGGGTCAGAACCGTCCTGACCGGGCTGCCCGTGCGCGCCGAAATCGCCGCGGGCCGCCGCTTCGACTTCATCCCGGCGGACGCCTTCGTCGTGTTTGTCACCGGCGGCAGTCAGGGTGCCCACGCCGTCAACGAACTGATGTCCGCCGCGCTGCCGATGCTTGGCCGCGAACTGGCGAAACGCGGAGGGAGCCGTCCCCTCTATGTCATCCACCAGACGGGCGTCAAAGACGAATCCGCCGTCAAGGTGGCCTACGCCGAAGCGTCGCTGCCTTCCCGGGTGCACGCCTTCGAAAACGAAATGGCCGACGCTTTCGCCTCCGCCGACATCGTCGTCGCCCGAGCCGGTGCGTCCACCTGTTTCGAGCTCGCCGCCTGCGGCAAACCCGCCCTGCTCATCCCGCTGCCGTCCGCCCTCCGCGACCATCAGCATTTCAACGCCAACGCCTTCGCCTCCAAAGGCGCCGCGGATGAAGGCAGCCAGGCCGTCCTCTCCGCCCGCCAGGTGTGCCGCTACCTGCTCGAGAAGTACCTCAACTCCGCCCATCTCGCGCGGATGTCCGAGCGAATGAAGGCGCTCGCCGCGCCCGACGCCGCCGCCAAAGTCGCCGACATGGTCGAAGGAAAAATGGTATAATAAACCCATTATGAACATTGTAATTCTTTTAGGCGCCCCCGGTTCGGGCAAGGGCACCATCGCCGACCGCATCGCGGCCGGCGACACCGCGTCGTTCAAGCACGTCAGCTCCGGCGATCTCCTCCGCGGGGCGGTCGCCAAAGGCACCCCGGCCGGCGTCGAGGCCAAAGGCTACATGGAAAAAGGCGAACTCGTGCCCGACACGCTGATCGCCCGCATGATCACCGACGTCATCGCCGAAACGCACGGCGACTTGACGATGCTGCTCGACGGCTTCCCCCGCAACGTGGCACAGGCCGAGATTCTCGACAAACTCGGCGTGCCGGTCAAATCGGCAGTGCTGGTGGACGTTCCCGACGAAATCATCGCCGACCGCATCGCCGGCCGCCGGGTCTGCCCGAAATGCAAGGCCGGCTACCACGTCAAGGCGCTGCCCCCCAAGGTCGAAGGCGTCTGCGACAAATGCGGCGGCGAACTGGTGATCCGCAAAGACGACAACCCCGAAACCGTCAAAGACCGGCTCGCCGTCTACCACCGCGAAACCGAGCCGCTCGTCGCCTACTACGAAGAGAAGGGCCTGCTGCGCAAAATCGACGGCGACCAGGGCCCCGACCGCAACGCAGCCGCTTTCAAGGCCGCGATGTGACCGCCATGAAATATGCACTGTCCGGGGCGCTCGCGGTTTTCGCCGCCTTCACGGTCGCCGCCGCGTCCGCATCGCCCGCGCCCGCCGCCCGCGAAACCGTGGTTTTCGTCGAGGCCCACCCCGACGATCTCGCCGGCCACCTCGGCACCGCCATGAAACTCGCCGAGAAATTCGAAGTGCACGTCATCGACTTCACCCACGGCGAACTCGGCTGCGGCGAGGAGAAATTCAAAAGCGGCTGGACGCGCCGCACCCGCACCGCCGAAGAAACCGAGGTCTGCAGACGCGCCGGCTTCAAGCTTCACTGGTGCGAAGAAGTCGACGGCTACGCCTATGCGGGCAAAGCCGCCTGCGATCGCCTCGCGCAGCTTTTTAAGGAAATAAAACCCCGCGCCGTCTTTTGCCACTGGCCGATTGACGTTCATGACGACCACGTCATGTCCGCCGCCGCCACCCTGAAAGCGATCAACCTCGCCGGCATCAAACCCGAGCGCTACTTCCACGAGCAGGACATCCAGAGCCGCGGGTTCGCCCCCGCGTATCATGTGGATATCACCCCTTACGTTGAAAAGAAAGCGCAGCTCGCCCGGCTCTACGTCTGCCAGGGCGGGGATAAAATCGTCGAGCGCAAAGCCGAATCGAACCGCGTCTACGGGCGCAATTCCTCCCAGCGCAACGTCGAGGTGATCGGGGTCTTCCACGGAACGGTCAAACCGGGTGGAAGCGTTTTCGACGGTCTCGACGGCGTTGTGCAGTAGGCGGGGCGGTAAAGCGTGAAAGTGCATATCAACAACGCGGCCGAAATCGCCGGAATGCGCGAAGCGTGCCGCATGAGCGCCGAAATCCGCGACATCTGCGCCGCCGCGGTGGCGCCGGGCGTGACCACCGGCGAGATCGACGATCTGGTGGTCGACTACTGCCGGAAACACGGCGTCAAGGCGAGTTTCCACGGCTATGGAGGTTTTCCCGGCCACCTTTGCGTTTCGCTGAACGACGAGGTCATCCACGGCATCCCCAGCCGGAACCGCGTCATCATGCCGGGCGATCTCGTTAAAACCGATGTGGGCATCCGGAAAAACGGGTTCAACGGCGACACGTCGCGCACCGTCGCGCTCGGCGTCACCGATCCTGAAACGCTGCGTCTTGTGGAGACGACCCGCGAATGTCTTAAGGCGGGTATCGCCGCCTGCGGCCCGGGTGTGCATCTCGGAGACGTCGGGTACGCAATACAGTGCGTCGCCGAAAAAGCCGGCTTCGGCATCGTGCGCGACTGGATCGGCCACGGCGTCGGCCGCGACGTGCATGAAGACCCGGAAGTGCCCAACTACGGCAAACCGGGCACGAAACTCGTCCTCAAGCCGGGCATGACCATCGCGATTGAACCGATGATAACTTTAACGAAACAGGGCGAAAAAACCGACGTGCTGGAAAACCGCTGGACGGTGGTGACCCGCGACCGCTGCCCGGCGGCGCATTTCGAGCACACGGTGCTGATTACCGACGACGGTTGCGAGATATTGACCGTTCCCGCAGACTACCCGTGAAACCGTGAAGCGGCGCCCCGCCCCGGTTGATTTTCAGCGCTATGTTGCGGTAGACCGGCAGATGCGTTTTCTTTTCCTGTGCTCCGCGGGGCGCTTGTTTTACCGCAGGAAGAGCAGCAGCCCCGGCACGCCGTAGCTGACGGAATGCCTGCGGTATCTGACGGCGGCGGGGTCGCGAGCTTCGACCGACCTGAACGGGCCGGTCACCGCGCCGTCCGTCTGCAGAACCGCGCCCATGCTCTCGGCAGTCGCCCCCGAAAGCGTGAAATCGACGCCGGTGAGGTCGATGCCGCCTTCCAGCCGGAGCAGGGGTATCTCGCCGCCCTGCCCGGCGCGCGTCTCCAGCGCCTCCGAAATCGCCAGCGCGCCGTTCGTGACCGCCGCGTCGCCGAGCGCCGTCACCTTCGCGACGGTCTGGGTGAAGGCGCCGAGCCCGAGATCCAGCGCCGCCCCGGCGGCGAGCGTCAGCTCGGCGCCGCTGTGTAGCGCCCCGCCGTTCGGCACGGTCGAGCGCGGCGTCACGTGCCACTTGTCGATCAGATACTTCTGCACGCGGCGGAACTCGGCGTCGGTGAGGATGCGGTCGTAAAAGATGATCTCGCCGACCCAGCCGTCGAGGTAGCGCGTGTATTGCACCGTCGCGCCGATAGCCGGCGCGTAGTTCAATTTCCAATCGTAAGAACTGTTCTTGCGGCGCACCGCCGTGAGTTCGGTGGCGCCGATCTTCGGGTCGTCGTAGTAATGCATCAGACCGAGGCAGCCCGTTCGGGATGCGCCGTAGGTTTTGTTGGTCGAATTCGCGATCAGCAGCTCGTTAGTGTAAATGACGGACGGCGCCCCGAACGCGTCGTAGATACATTCGCCGTTGACCCAGGCGTCGCCTCCGTCGCAGTTCAGCGTTCCCCAGGAACTGGTGGAATCAGAATTGCCGTGGATGTTCCGGAAAATGAATGAGTCTCCCCAGACCGCTCCAAAAACCGCGCCCAACAGGACGTTCTTCCGCTGGCGGAAGACGAAGAAATGCGTCCGAATCGACAGAGATTCGCTAGTATGATTGAAAGCGAGGTAGCTCATGGCGTTCGTGCCGCCGACCGGATCCTTGCCGAACGACACTCCTCCCAGCCCGTCGAACGCCGTCGGATCGTACCGCGGCAGCCGCGGCTCGTACGTCGATGGCGCGTCGAACCGGTAGTCCGGGTTGGTCAGCGAGCGCCAGCACGTCACGCAGCCGTTTTCGTTCGTGTCGAACGAATCGAAACGTTTCGCGTCGAGGTGCAGTACGCAGCCTGCGATCGCCGGCAGCTCCGCCGCGGTCGCGGTCGTCGCGCCGCCCGAAAGCGCTACGCCCTGGGTGTTGTCGAGCATGCCGCCCACGGCGAGCGCGCCGGCGCCCGTGCGCACGACGGCGGCGTTGCCGGCCACCCGCGCCGTCAGCTTCGCCTCTCCGTCCGCCGCGCCAGTGTCGACAATCAGCGTGCCAGCGGTCTCGGCGGAGTTGGTCACCGTGCCGTGGATGCCGGTCACGGACGCGAACCGCTGGGTTGTGCCGTTGAGGTCGAACACTCCGTTCACGAAGTTGAGCGAAACACCGTCAACGGTCGAGTCGCAGCCCGCGGCCAATGTGCCGAGGCCGTATTTCGTGAGAGTCGTTCCTTCATTGAAGACCGTGCATTCGGGCAGCGTGAGCTTCTTGCCTTCTGCGACGGCAACACCGCAGTCGCCCGTGAACTGCACCTGATTGCCCCCCAGCATCAGCAGGTTGGGCGCGGACCATTCGCCGCTGATGGACACGGTGGCGTTGGAGAGTACGGCCGTCTGCCCGTCCACCGGCACTGCGGAAGGGCTCCAGTTGGCGGTGTCGTGCCAGTCGGTCGAGAGGCCGCTACCGGTCCAGACCGTGTTCTTGCCGCGCAGAATCCACTTGCGGCGGATGTACTCGTCCATGTACTGCCGCTCCGCGTCCGTCAGCTTGCGGTCCCAGACGAGCACTTCTGAAATCGGCCCGTACATGGACCGCGGTCCTTCGCTCGAGTTGGCGAAGTTGCGCTTCGAGTTGCCAAGACCCGTCAGGGCGAACCCTCGTGCGCTCGCCGAGACGGCGCAGAGCCAGGTCGGCGCATTGAAGGTGTAGTTCTTGTAGGTGATGGTGGTGTACGGGTCGGGCATCTTCCATTGAAAGACGCCGTTGAAGTAAATGGAATCCGTAACGAAGTCCGTGCAGTAGACACCGTATTTGGACCCGGTGGCTCCTATGAGCGCAGATCCCCTGTCCGGCCCCCAGTAGTAGCTCATGGAGCTGCCCTGCACTGACATCTTCAGCACCATCATGACCGTCTGGTTGGTCGTTGCGAGGTTGGAGATGAGATCGCTCGTGTACTGGTAAGAGGCGTACTGCTTGGTCTTGCCGTCCTTGCACAGACCGAAGACGACGCCCGGCAGCCCGTCGCCAAAAGCGTTCGCGTTGTAGTACGGGCAGTATTTGGTCGCGTTGGTGAAGGCTATCGCCAGAGCGCCGGCGTTGGCGCGCCATTCGGTCACCTGGCCGTCTTCGTTGGTCGTCAGCGAACTGATGTCGGAGGCGTCGAGCCGGTACTGCAGCCCGTTTTCGATCGGCGCCAGCACAGCCGGCGCGCGGCCCGTCGACCACCGCCAGGTGAGGCGCGTCGCCGCCGCGCCGGTCTGCCCGTGCGTGTAGCTCGTCCCCGCGTAGGCGACCGGGTCGGACCATTCGCCGGTCGAGCGGTCCAGCGTCTCGAGCGTGTAGCCGACCGGCGTCGCGCGGATTGCGCCGGACGGGTCGTCGAACG
>JAGCAM010000065.1 GCA_017652705.1 Kiritimatiellia bacterium
GCCCTGCGGCTGCGTGGCGACGGCCATGGCCCAGACGTTCCGCTACTGGCGCGCCGCGCCGCGGTCGCGTCCATCCCCAACATCCGCGCCGCCGGCGCGAGCCCCTACCGCTGCGAACGCGGGCTCAGCGCGGACCAGACCGCCATCGACGCGCGCGACTTCGGCAAGGGCCGCATAGTCGCGCTCGACTGGATGCGCCCGCCGTGGTCGCTCACTTGGAAAGGCTCCTACGAATCGCGCTTTCCGGCGATGCGCAACGCCATCGACTGGGCCGCGGGCGTCACGCACAAGTGCGACATCCGTTTCGCCGCGGACGCGGCCAGCGAGGATCTGCCGGCCGACGCCAACTTCATCGCTTTCGAGGCGGCAGCGCCCGACGGCGCGACGGTAAAGGTTCGCGTGCGCAACGCCTGGAACGATATCGTCCTCCGCCGGGAGTGGCGGGTGGCGCCGGGTAAAACCATGCTTTCCATCCCCGTCGGCGACCTGCCTGGCGGCGGCTACCACACCGACGTGATCGCAGAAACCCGCGGTTCGAACGCGGCGGTCTACCAGCATCCGTTCACGAAGGCCGGCGTCGCGCTGACCATCGCAGGCACCAATGAAACGATTGTGGCCGAAAACCGCGCCGCCAGCCTGCCGGTAAGCTGGAACCGAAACCTGCCATTCGACTGCGAACTGCGGGCCGAGCTCAGAGACCGCCCGTACGGTCAGGTCCGCCGCGTGTGGCGCCAGCCCGCGCCGAAGAACAGAACCTGGGTCGCGGTCGGCATACCCGGCGAACCGTTCCCGACGCTGTCCGGCGAAATCATCGCGAGGCTGGTCTCGACCAACGACAACCGTCTCGTCGCGGAAGAGCGTAAACTCGTATATTTTCCGAACAGCCGGCAGGACATCTACCCCAGCATCAGCTGGGACACCGCCGGCAGCGGCGGGATGCCCGAACTGTTCGCCCCGCAGCTCGTGGAGAAGTTCGGCTACCGCAACAACCTCGGCGGTTCGCAGGGCAAGCAGTGCGCGTGGTTCAACGCGCGCAACGTGCCGTACTCGTGCCGGGTGGGCATCTGGGCGGCGAAGGGCGGCTGCAACTGGCCGCAGATACCGGTGCCCGCCGGCAAGAAACGCAACGAGGTGCTCGAAGAACTCGGCTACGACTGCAGCCCGTACAACCCCGCCGCCCGCAAAGCGATCGAAGAGGGGTACACGCCGGTCGTCAAACACTCCGCCCCCTACGGCGTTTGCGTCTGGAGCTTCGGCGACGAGTGCGGCTACGGCAACGATCTCGGCATCGGATCGAAGACCGACGCCCGCGACTACGGCGCCTTTCTCAAAGCGAAGTACGGCACGCTCGAGCGCTACAACAGGGCCCACGGCACTTCGATAGACTCCTTTGAAAAGGCCGAGCACGCCACGGTCAAGGACGCCATCGACCGACGCGACTGGCCGCTCTGGTTCGACAACGTGCAGTACTCGGAAAAAATGTACGCCGACATGTACGAGTTTCTCCAGTCGATCGTCAAAAAGTACGATCCGAAAGGCCGCTGCGGCGCTGAAGGTTCGGTGCCTGGCGATCTCGAGCTCACAGTCAAGAACCTCAAGTTCTGGGGTCCGTACCGCAGTCTCGTGAACGACGAAGTGCTGCGAAACATCGCTCCGGACCACGTGCGCGCCATCTGGTGGGGCGGCTATCTCGCCCGGAGTCTGCGCGACGGCTACCCCGTGCAGCAGTGGGAGTTTCTCGTCACCGGCACCGTCAACGCCGACGAGTGGTACACCATCACGCCTGGCGGCACCGAGAGCGCGTTCGGCGGAGACTACGACTTGGCGCCTTACGCGAAGCAGTACCTGCCCCATCTCAGCAAACTCCGCCGCGGCCAGGCCCAGGTTCTCGTCCGCACCCCGATGCGCCAGAGCCCGTTCGCGCTCTACTATTCGCATCCTTCCGTGCGCGCGGCGTCGGTTGAGGACGCCGTGATTTCGCCGGAGGGCGGCCTCGCCGATCTCATCCGCTTCGCCTACCGGTACGGCTACGATACCAGGATGATCACCCCGCGCACGATCAAGAAGCTCGACGGGGGCGTGAAGGTGCTGTTCCTCGCCGGCTCGAACGCGCTCTCGGACGAAGAAATCTCGGTTTTCAAGGCGTTCGTGAAACGCGGCGGCGTGCTGGTGGCCGATTCCGTTCCCGGGGTTTTCGACCAGTTCCTCGCCAAACGCGTTTCGCCGCCGCTGGAGGGGGCCTACGAGAAGTTCGAAAACTTCCGCGACGCCGCCAAGCTCGCCGAGTTGCTGGCCAGGAACAAGATCGCCCCGGTCGAGAGCGTTTCGGGGCTGCCCGCCGACGCGGTCATTCTGCGCGTGCGTGAGGTCGGCGGGATGAAGGTGGTCGGTCTCAAGACCCACACCATGCACCGCATGAACGCCGTCACGCTCGACTTCGGAGGCGAGAGCCACGTCTACGAGGTGGACGAGGGACCGGTCGGCAAAGTGCGGAAGGTCGAGATGAAGCCGATGGGGGTGCCGTTCCGGCTGTTTTCGGTGTTCACCGAAGAGCAGAAGCCGCCGGCGTTCGCTTTCGAAGGCGGGCGCGACTCGATCGCCCCCGGCGATTTTCTCGAATACGGCACCGGCAAGCTGCGCAAGGGCTCGATTTACCGGCTTGAAGTGCTCGACCCCGACATGAAACCGATCGACTGCCGCGAAGAGATTTTCGCCGCCGACGCGCGGCCGCGCCGCCTGCAGTTCCCGTTCAGCGACAGACCCGGCAGTTACACGGTCGTGCTGCGGGACATCGCGACGGGGCTTGACGCCGCGGTCCAGGTCAAGGTCAACCCCGCGGTGTGCAGCGTCGCGGAAGGCGGTGCGAAATGACCGGTGCTGAATCCGGGATGCTCGCCGCCGTGTCCGGGGGCGCGGTGTTCGATCCGCGGCTGTTCGGCGCCAAAGGGGACGGGGTCGCCGACGACACCTCGGCGATCCAGAAGGCGATCGACGAAGCTTTCAAGGCGAACGGGGTGGTCGCCTTCACGCCCGGCGAATATCTGACCGGCGAGCTGATGCTGCGCCACGGCTCCACCCTGCGCGGCGAACAGTGCTGCCGCTACCACTACTTCGAAGAGCGGCCCGTCGTCAGGCTTAAACTGCGCAGCGACGCCACCTCGCGCTGTCTCATCAACATCAGCGAGTCGCGCGGTTCGCGGCTGTTCGGGCTCGATCTTGTCGGCCCCTGCGGCAAGGAGCGCGACGTCGGGGGCATCGACCACACCGGCGAACGCATCGTCCACGGCATCATGCTCGACCACGAGAAGTTCGGTCCCTACCACGACTCCCCGACGATCGACTCCTGCCACATCCGCTCGTTCAGCGGCGACGGCGTGCATCTGAACCGCTGCTTCGTCTTCACCCTCCGCTTCACTTCGGTCTGCAGCTGCGGCGGCAACGGGGTCTGGCTGTTCGGGTGGGACGGCTTCATGACGGACTGCACCTTCAACGGCAACATCGGCGCCGCCTTCATCGGCGAACTTTACGACCCGAGCTACCTGTTCACCGGCGCGTCGTGCACCTTCACCGGCAACCGCGTGGAATGGAACCACGGCGGCGGTTTCGTGCTGAAGAACAACGTGCAGTACAACATCACCGGCAACTACTTCGACCGCAACGGCGACGCCGCCCTCGTCTGCGAGGACGCCCAGGGAGTGGCCGCCACCGGCAACATCTTCTACCGCAACGGCAAGGACGTCTGGACCGACAACCCCCTGGGCGGGGGGCACGTGCGCATCGTCCGCTCCCGCGGCGTCACCGTGACCGGCAACTCCTTCACCTGGGGTTTCGACGACGACAAAACCGGCAAGCCGTCGCCCGACTATTCGGTGCACATCAAAGACTCCACCGACTGCGTCGTTATGGCCAACGCCATGAACGAGGCCAGCGTCGAAGCGCTGATCGTCGACGGCGGCGGCAACCGAAACTGCATCGTCAAGGACAACGCCGGTTCGGTCGTGTCCAGGGAAAAACTCGCCGCCGCGCGGCTCCCCGACATTCTCGTGTGCGAACGCGGCTCCGGCGAGATACGGGTCTACGACGCGCTCGTTAAAATGACCGCGCCCAAGGCGCTTCTCTGGTCCTGGTCGGCAAGGGACGACAGGACCATACCCGCGGCGGACGCCGCCGCGTTCGCCGACCGGGTGGCGGACTGCAAGCCGGCCGGCGCGGACGCCAGAATCGCCGTCGTCAGCGGCGGCGGACGCTGGGCGGTGGTTGACCGCGCCTCGAAAAAGGCCCTGTCGTGGGGCCGTCTCGAAGGCGAAGGGCGTTCGGTCGCGTTTCTGCCGGACGGTCTCATAGCCGTGGCATCGACCGCGAAAGGCGGTGCCGGCGTGTCGCTCGCTTCCGCCACCGCCGGCGGTCCCGCCGCGATGCATCCTTCGGGTGTGCCTTTCGACCAGCCGGGCGGACTCCATTTTGACGCCAAAGACGGTCTGCTTTGGATTCTCGACCGCTCCGGCGTGCACGCCGCCAAAGTGGTGCGCGGCGCGGCGCCCGCCCTGGAATCCGCGGGGTCATACCCCTGCGAGGGGTTCTCCGCGCCCTGCGATCTCATGCCCGTGCCCAACACCCGCGTCGTAATGGCGACCGCCAAGGACAAGGTGCGCGCCTTCGATCTCGACCGCCGCCGGTGGCTGTCCGAAAACGAAGTGCTGGTCAAGAACCTCAATTCGTACGATTCATGCGGACCGGTCGGTCCGGCAGTCACCGTACAGGCGGCCGACGGGGACGGCAGCTGCGACGTCCTTATTGAAAAGGACGGGAGCGCGCGCGGCTACAAAACTCTGCCGGGGGCGCGATTCCACAAAGCGAGATGGATAACCCCCGCCAACTGAACGCGATCCGGAACTCCGCAGTGACCGCGGGTACCCCCCGGGCCGAAGGCGGGTCGCGAAGCGAGGGGTGCGTTGCAGATGCGCATATCGGACAACAGGGTGCTGCGCCTCATACGGTGCATGCTCCGTTTCGTGATTCTCGCTCGGGCGCGGGCGGACGGCTTTCTGCAGAAGGTCGAATGAGTGCTTGAAGGACGCATGGGACTGACGGTGAATCGGGAGAATACGAAATTGCTCGACTTCCGCGAACCGCCTGTTGGACTGAATCACCATGGATCGCCGGCAAACCGGCAAAACCTTCACTTGCGTGGAATCCGGCAATTTGATAATATGGTTTCCATGTAAAAGTGTGCCGCCGCCAAAATGGTGTGGCATGCAAAAAAAGGAGGTGTCTTGGTGAGAAATCGGTCTGCGGTGGTTGCAATGGCCTTATGCACGGTCGGCGGAGTTGCGCTGGCCGACATTCAGGTAGACTCATACGTTCAGGACGGGCTTGTCGCCCAGTGGGACGGCATCGACAACGCCGGCACGGGGACGCACGATCCGGCCGCAACGACGTGGAAGGAACTGAAAGGCAACCTTCAGACGACGGCGACGGTACGGTGTACTGGGGGGCGCTCGGCGGCATGATGATTTACATGAGCTGACGGCGGGGAGCGGGTTGGCGGGCAAATCGCAGATCGCTGGTTCGGTGGTGGCGGGGTTTCCCTCGCCCGCCGAACAGTATCTCGAACCGCCGCTCGATCTCAACGAACTGCTGGTCAGGCGGCCGGCCGCCACCTATTTCGTCAAAGTGGAGGGCGATTCCATGACCGGCGCCGGCATCAACCAAGGCGATCTGCTTGTCGTCGACCGTTCGCTCACCCCAGCCGACGGCGACATCGTGATCGCCGCGGTCGACGGCGAATTCACCGTGAAAAGATACCGCACCGGCTTCAAAACGGGTGCGGACGGCCGCAAACGCCGGTTCGCCGCGCTGGAACCGGCCAACCCAGCCTATCCGACCATCACCGTGCAAAGGGGACGCGAACTGCTGATGTTCGGCAAGGTGACGGCGGTCATCCACCGGCTGTAGGCGGGGGCGGTCGGACATGATCGGTCTGGTTGACGGCAACAACTTCTTCGTGTCGTGCGAGCGGGTGGTGGACCCGAAGCTCAACGGCAAGCCCGTGGCGGTGCTGTCCAACAACGACGGCTGCTGCGTGTCGCGGTCGAACGAGTTCAAGGCGCTCGGCATCGGAATGGGCGTGCCCTACTATCAGTTGAAAGACCGCGAATATCCGAAGGGGGATCTGTTCTTCCGCTCGTCGAACTACGAACTTTACGGCGACATGTCGCGGCGGATAATCGAAGTGCTGCGCGGGATGGCGGCGGACGTCATGCAGTACTCCATCGACGAGGCGTTCATACGGCCGCCGACGCCGGAACTCGGCCGCCTCGCCGATTACGGCGGGCGGATACGCTCGCGCATTCTCAAATGGATCGGCATACCATGCGGCGTGGGGTTCGCGTCCACGAAAACGCTGGCGAAGATCGCCAACCACATCGGCAAGAAACTCCCCGAAGGCGTGTTTGTGATGCCCGACGAGGCGGACGGAATCCTGGCCGGTCTTCCGGCGGGCGAAGTGTGGGGGGTGGGGCGGCGTCTGCCGGCGAAACTGCGGGCGGAGCGCATAATGACGGCCAAGGACCTGCGCGACGCGCCGGACGACGTTCTTCGATCTGTCGGCGGGGTCACGCTGCTGCGCACGGCGCTGGAGCTGCGCGGCGTGGAATGCCACGAAGACCGCGACTACGCGGCGGATCCCGATTCCGTTTCATGTTCGCGGTCGTTCGGCGAGAAAGTTGGCGACGCGGCGACGCTCATGGAGGCGATCGCCAGTTTCACCGCGCAGGCGGCGGTCAAACTGCGTCGTCACGGTATGCTCGCCGCGGGGTGCAACGTGTACGCGCAGGTGGCGACGCCCGGGTTGTTCGAGCGCGGCGGAGACTGGGAGGGCTCGTTTCACGGCTGCACGGTGGCTTTTCCGGCTCCGACCGACGCGACGAACGTGATGACGGAGGCCATCCGCCGCAGCATCGGCGCGCTGTTCGTGAGCGGGGCGAAGTACCGCAAGGCGGGCGTGGTGCTTTTCGGGCTCGAAAAAGCCGGTGCGGTGCATCAGACGGATCTGTTCAGAAGCGAGCAGCGCGTCGCGTCGCCGCTTTACCGCACGATTGACGCGATCAACGCCCGGCTCGGGCGGGGAAAGGTTTTTTCGGCGGCCGAGGGGATGCGGGCGCCGTCCTGGCAGATGAAGCGGTCGAAAATGTCGCGCCGTGCAACGACGAACTGGAACGAATTGATCACCGTGCGGTGACCTGCGCCGGTTTACCTATATCATCAGCCCTGTCGGAAACCTCCTCACGTCGCCGTACACGCCGTCGCCGCGCGAACCGGCCGCCCACATGCAGCCGACGCTGTCCGGTCCCTTGCCCTTGCCGTAGCCGCGCCCCTTGACGTCGGTCATGCTGCCGTGTTCGATTCTCGCGTTGCCGACTACCGCGGGGTTGAGTTTATTTGTGGTTTCGCGAACGCGAAGGGCGGCAAGCTGCTCGTCGACGTCATGAATGTTCCATCCGACAGACGCAACGGCATTCTTGCCGACGTATTCTACCGCCTCGACTACATGGAGCGAGGTAGATGGAAAAGTGGCAAGGGCAGGGTTGGGGCAGAGTTAGGGCAGAGTCGGCATGGGTTCGGTTTGGATGGCGGAAGATCGGTAACTGGGCGGCGGAAAGATGATATAATAGGAGGCATCATGATAGACGAACGGATAACGGACAAGAAATCCCGCAAGGCACGATGCGAGCCACGCATGGGGCGAACGACCGCGCCGTGCTTGCCGCCTACGGCCTCAAGCCCGACACGAGCGAACCCGAAATCGTCGCCCGCCTATTCGGGCTGTATGCAAAGATGGTGAAGAAGGGGGGGCGTCATGAAATGGCAGAAAAGAGATTGTCCGAATATGAGGAAATGTTGATATGAGCGCATGGGATGGTTTCAAAGAATGATGTTGATATGAGATGCAACGGCAAGGAGTGTAAAGGCGCAGATTCAATGTGCAATACCCGCTGGCGTTCCGGGCCTCGCGCAGTTGGGCGTGGGTCTGGCGGCTGGATAAAGATGAAAAGCTACATGAACGAAATGACAATCTAAAACAAAAAGGAAAACAATGATAACAAGCAAAATGACGAGGGCCGAGATTGATGCGATTCTCGACGACGGCGGGAACTTTCTCTCAAGGCGCAGGTGGATTTGCCCGTGTTCGCCGAGAATTTCTTCGAGTACGGCTTCAAAAACAGCCACAAGAGCTTCTATCGCGACGAGATGGAAGAGCTTTTGAGCAATCTGGAGTTCAATGCTCGCAAGAACGGCGACGAAGTGTGCGGGGACGTGATGGGCAAGGCCGTCCTGCTCACGTTCACCCGTCGGCAGGTTGTGGCGGACGCGCTCTCGTGTCTTTCGCGAGCCGTGGAAAAAGGAGTGAAAGAAGCGGCTGCAGGGCCGTGCGCATGGCATGCCGGCCGCATAATCGCAAATGACTTCGGGAATTCCGAGAATGCCGATGTCGGGCTTGACGATTGCCACGACCCGACGCCTGAACACCCCAGAACGACATTCCCGAACACGGTGGCCGAATGCCGCCGCCATCTCCCCCGCGCCGAAGATGATCATGAAGCTCCGCCAGGACGTCAAGGCCCTCAGGCAGTAAGTCGCCCGGCTCAGCGGAAAGGAACAGTAATGAAAAAGCAGGCATTATTCGTTTTTGCGGCTCTCACTGCCGGCGCCGTGCTGGCCGAGACGTGGGAGAAGCCAGCGCCAATCCCGCGCGAGAAGGGGCTCTACCGCTGCCAGGTCCACCGCGGCGGCGGGAAGAAGTCCCGCCCCGACAACTCGCTCGAGACTTTCCTCTGGTGCTGGGGACACGGCTGTACGCCGGAGGCCGACGCCCGCCTCACGAAGGACGGCGTGGCGATCGCGATGCACGACGCCACCCTCAAGCGCATCGGCCGCGGCATCCCGCCCGAGCTGGCGAAGAAGAAGATCAGCGAACTCACCTGGGACGAGGTGCGCGACGTGGACACCGGCTCCTACCTCGGCCCCGAATACGCCACCACGCGCCTCGCGACGATGGAGAGCGTGTTCGCCGCGATGAAGGGACGCCCCGAGCGCCTTCTCTACCTCGACGAGAAGGGCGCTCCTCCCGAAATGATGGCGGAGATGTCCGCCCGCTTCGGCGTGCAGGAGCAGATCTACTACTGCTCTCCCAACTGGCGCCTCATCCCCCGCTGGCGCAAGATGGCGCCGAAGGGCCGCTCCATGGTGTGGCTCGGCGCCTGGCCGAAGAATAACTCCCCCGAGGAGATCGCGCGCACTGAGAAGTTCCTCTCGCAGAAGCTCGACGAGATGGAGTCCGCCGGCTGGCCGGGCATCGACCAGATCCAGATCCACGTGCGCACGGACCTCACGAAGGAAGACCCGTTCTGCCCCTCCACGCCGTTCATGAAGGCGGCGATCGAACGCTGCCACAAGGCGGGCGTGGGCGTGCAGACCGTCACGTGGACCGAAGGCGAGAACAAGGACGTCCACCGCCGCCTCTGGGCCCTCGGCTTCGACCATTTCACGACCGACTACCCCGAGACGCTGTTCGAGCTCCTGCCGGAGTTCGCCGCCGGGAAGTGACATGAGGCCGGTCGTCGTCATCCCCACCTGCAACGAGCGCGAGAACGTCGAGGCCATGGCCTCCGCCGCGTTCCGCGAATAACATTTTTGCCGCGCTGTGTGGGAATCTGCGCTGCGGAGGTGATCCACAAGTGCACGGGGACGTTCCTATGCAACTATAGCGGCAAAGGGGTACCCCAAAATCGAAAAGTGGGTACCCCAAAATCGAAAAATGGGTACCCCCGCGGGCGGCTAAAGCCATGCGAGGGTTCTCGCGCCTCTATTCTGCCCGCCTGCAACAAATTCGCCCTTCGCGTTCACCAGCCAGCGACTGCCGTCAATCAGGCCATATCTCCACGCATACACCGATTTTTGACGGCATTTCCTGCTGAACCTCTGAGCGGCCAGGGTGCGCGAAGATTCGGGCGCAGCGGCAGCGGAGCCTTCTTTGCAGGCCACCGGAGTTGACTTCGGGGCTGGGCGTGGACGGGTGTGCCCGTTATGCGCCACGACGGCCTGGCTATCACGGAAATCGGCGTCGAAAATA
>JAGCAM010000066.1 GCA_017652705.1 Kiritimatiellia bacterium
CGATGACGCCGGCGATGAACGCGAGAGACGTCAGCACGCCGAAGAGCGTCTTTCTGCCGCGGCTTGACGACGCCTTCGCCTCGCGCGATTTCACCGCCGCCGCGAGACGCCGGTTGGCGGACACGTCCACCCCCGATTCCTCGGTCAGCTCTTTGAATTTCTCCCTCGCCAGCCGGGCGAACTTTTCTCTGAACTCGTCCCGGTATTTCGAGATCGGCTCGTAGACGTCTTCGATCAAAAGAACGTTTCCCTCGCCTGGCTTTTGACTTCGGCGGACGCGGTGAAGGGAATGCGGGTGGTGTAGCCGGAGCGCGCGGCGACGATCTGCTTGGTCGGCCAGAGGAAGATGTCGGAGTTCCACTGGTTGACGGTGTCGTTGTAAAGCTGGCGCGCGGCGGTAATCTCCTTCTGGAGATAGGCGTTCTGCTGGGCGGCCTCGGCGATCGCGGCGTGCGCTTTGAGTTCGGGATAGGCCTCGACCTGGGGGAACAGCCGCCCGAAGCAGCTGTCGAGACCGCTGGCGACGGAGTTGCGCTCCCCGTCGCCGAGACGGCCGCCGCGGAACGCCGCGACCGCTTTCATGACGTCCTTGTCGAGGTCGATCGCCTTCGAGACGATTCCGGCGAGGTTTTTGAGGATCTGGACGCGCTGCTCGAGATAGTTGTCGATGGTGGAGGCGTCGGCCTGCAGTTTCTGCTGCAGGCGGCGGAAATAATTCTTCGCCCCGATTTTCATGAAGAGAAACACCACCCCGGGCAGAATGCCGGCGCACCAAAGGAATATTTCAAAAAGGGTCGAGCCGAAACCCACCGTCACCGGCAGCTGCTTCTCTATCACGTTCACGTCGCGCCCGGCGGCGTTAACCGGGCCGGCAGTCTCGTCGAGTTCGTTCGCCATCGCATACCTCCTTCGCTTTTTGCGTGTATGCGTATTATAGCAAATTCCGCCCCGGTCCGTTCACTCCCATTCGATCGTCGCCGGGGGTTTCGATGAAATGTCGTAGACCACGCGGTTGACGCCGCGCACTTCGTTGATGATGCGGTTCGACATCGCGGCGAGAGTTTCGTAAGGCAGCCTCGTCCAGTCGGCCGTCATCGCGTCAACGGAGTCGACCGAGCGGATGACGCAGGTGTACTCATAAGTCCGCCGGTCGCCCATCACGCCGACGGAACGGCACGGCAGCAGCACCGCGAACGTCTGCCAGATCTTGCGGTACTGGGGGAGTTTGCGGACTTCCTGCTGAACGCGCAGGTCGGCCTGCTGCAGAATCTTCACCTTCTCTTCGGTAACCTCGCCGAGAATTCTCACCCCGAGGCCCGGTCCGGGGAACGGCTGCCGGTCCAGCAGTTCGTCCGGCAGTCCGAGATGCCGGCCGACCGCGCGCACTTCGTCCTTGAAAAGTTCCTTCAGCGGTTCTACGAGCTCGAACTTGAGATCGGGGGGCAGTCCGCCGACGTTGTGGTGGCTCTTGATAGTCTGGCTGGGGCCCTTGCGCGGGCTTTTCGATTCAATCACGTCGGGATAAATCGTGCCCTGGGCGAGATAGCGGCAGTGGCGGTATTTGCGCGCGGCCCCGGCGAAGACGTCGACGAAAGTCCGGCCGATGGCTTTGCGTTTCGCCTCCGGCTCGTCAAGCCCCTTCAAGGCGTCGTAAAACCGCGGCGCGGCCCTCACCACCTCGAGATCAAGCCCGACGACGCCGCCGAACATCCGTTCGACCTCTTCGGGTTCGCCGAGCCGCCCGAGACCGTGGTCGACGTAGATGCAGTGCAGGCGTTCTCCGACCGCGCGGTTGAGCAGCACCGCCGCGACCGAACTGTCCACCCCGCCCGAAAGGCCGAGCAGCACTTCGCCGCCTCCGATCTTGCGCCGCATTTCGGCGACGGCGGTCTCCGCCCAGTTTTCGACGCTCCAGTTCTTTTCGCAGCCGCAGACGCCGAACGTGAAATTGGCGATGATTTCGCGCCCGCGCCCGGTATGCACCACTTCTGGATGGAACTGCAGCGCGAAAAGCCGCCGGCGGACGTCCTCCATCGCGGCGAAACGGCAGGTCGGCGAAGACGCAGCGGGGGAGAAGCCGGCCGGCAGTTCCTCGACCCTGTCGCCGTGGCTCATCCACACTTCAAGCGTGTCGGGAAGGCCTGCGAAAAGCGGGCTTCCTCCCGCGAGTTTTATCTCCGCGCGGCCGTATTCGCGTTCAGAACCCGGCACTACGCGCCCGCCGAGAAGCTGCGACATGAGCTGCATGCCGTAGCAGACGCCCAGCACGGGAACGCCCATGCCGAATATCGCGGGATCCGCCCCTGGCGCGTCATCCGCGAAAACCGAGTTCGGACCGCCGGAGAGCACTATCCCCTTCGGCGACATCGCCTTCAGTTCGCCGGCGGACGTGGCAAACGGGACTATTTCAGCATAGACGCCGAGTTCCCTTATGCGCCGGGCGATAAGTTGGGTGTACTGCGACCCGAAGTCAAGAATAACCACGCCCTGCGCAGGTGATCTCTTATCAATTTCCATACCAAAACGTTTTAAGCAAACACCGTGCCATCCGCGCATGACAACTCAGGCGTACACTTTCCCCACCGGCGCACTTACACACCATGTAACGGCCTAACGCCAAGTTTTACAGATTTCAGCGCCATGAGCCATTGACACGGCGGCGGTTTGAATTGTATAATGTACTGACAATTCAAGCGGGAAAACCGGGAGGTATGAGATGAACACACTGATGATCCTCGCCGTCGTCGTCACGGCCGATTTCGGCGGCGACGCGGGAGCAATCCGGCCGGCGTTGCACTCGTCGGGCTTCGGTCCCACGATCTGTTCGCAGACCGCGCAAGATCTCGCGGACGTCAAAGCGATGGGCTTTACATACGCGCGTACGCACGACTGGGCGCTGATCAACTCCAACCAACGCGTCTGCGACTACTTCCACATCTTTCCGCTCATGAATCTCGACGCGACCAAACCGGAGAACTACGTGTTCGGGCCGACTGACTATCTGCTGAAGCGCACCCGCGAGGAGACCGGTTTGCAGATTTTCTACCGGCTCGGCACCTCGATCGAACATTCCGGAGCGCGCGTGCACTTCAACTCGCTGGTGCCGAAAGATTTCGAAAAGGTCGCCGAGACGTTCGCGGGCACCGTGCGCCACTACAACCGCGGGTGGGCGAACGGCCACCGGTGGAACATCAAGTACTGGGAGATATGGAACGAGCCGGAGGGGTATCTCTCAATGTGGACGCGGCCGGAAGGATGCGAAAAGCTTTCCGGCACGTCGCTCATGGCCTACCGGAACGGGCTTCAGGACGATTTCGTGAGATTCTTCGTGACGGTTCTAAAGCGGCTCAAGTCGGAGTTCGGCGACGAGATCAAGGTCGGCGGTCCGGCGCTGCAGACTTACCGCGAGAACTGGCTGCGGCCGATTCTCTCCGCCTGCCGCGAAGCCGGCGTCGCACCGGACTTCATCTCCTGGCACGGCTACGAAAACAACGCGATGGAGTTCAACCGCCAGGGCGAAAAGGCCCGCGCGCTTTGCGACGGCTTCGGTTTCAAGAACTGCGAGCTGATAATCAACGAATGGCATTACTTCGGCAAAAACTACAGCTGGGACGACATGCAGCGGTGCAGCGATCCCGCGGTCAAGGCCCGCATCTGGGAAGGCCCCGACAGCCACAACGGCATCCGCAGCACGTGCTTCACGCTGGCGACGCTCGCCAATCTGCAGCGCTCGAAGATCGATCAGGCGTACTTCTACGGCTGCAGGCACACCGGTTCGTGGGGGTTCAAAAACGAACTGCAGCGCAAGTACAAGATATTCTTCGGGCTGAAGCTTTTCGGCGACATCGTCAGAAACTACGGCAACCTCCACGCCAGCACGTCGGCGGGCGACATCACCACCCTCGCGGTGGGGAACGCCGCCGGCAAGAAGGCGCTGCTCGCAGTCGACTACGGCGGCAACGACCCTGAAATCGCGGTGGAGGTCAAGGGCATTCCCGCGGGCGCGAAGGCGAAGTGCACTGTGCTTTCCCACGCCCTCGACCTGGAACCATGGAGCGCCGCCGTGTTCGAGGACGGGCGTCTCACGCTGAAGAAGCCGGACGAATCCCCCTGCGCGTTCTTCGTCGAATTTGAATGACGCGAAGCGGACTGATTCGGCGCCGGAGACGACGAGCTTGCTTCTTTACGACACGCACGAGAGCGCGGCGCTGCGCGCCCCGAAGCGCTCGAGCGCGCGCACCTCGAAACGCACCCCGGACAATCCGGTCAGCTCCGACTCATCGATGTAAAACGCCGCTGGCGCAGGCGGCAGAGACGGCGGCAGGTGGTAGCCGGCATCAAGCAGAAAACGGGAGAACAACTCCCGGCCGCCGGCGAAGGCCTTAACCTCGTAGCCGAACACCCGGTCTCCGCCGACGGGTTCCGCCGCGGGAATGACGAGTTTCACCTGCCGGACGCATTCTCTGCACACCGCAACCGCGCCGCCGGGCGGCACGATGTCGAACTCGCCGGTTACGCGCTCGGCGCACAGCACCGCGCCGGCCTTGAACCGCGGCGCGGAGCGCCCTTTCGCCCGGTTGGACGGAGAATACGGCCGGCCGTCAGACAAGTTTCGCGGGAACACCCAGTCCTCTCCGAGCGGCAGACCGCGCAGATAATCGCGCCGCGTGACGCGAACCTCGCGATCTGTCACCGAAACCACCATGCCGGGCGAAACAGTGTCGCGGACAGGCAGCCTCGGCATCAGTTCCGGTTTGCGGTCGTAGGCGTAGGCGGGCCCGTTGATTTTCTCGTCCAACGGCACGTAATCCCGGCTCGAGCACCAGGTTGAACCGCAGTTGAGCGAAGTGAACCCTCCCTGCCAGATTGAATACGGGTCGGTTATCGGATAGTGCGAATGCCCCGAAAACGCGATTGCATTCGGATGTCCGGCAAGCGCCCTGGTCGAGGCGCCGCCGTCCGCGCACCAGTACGCGACATCCGCGTCATGGCAGGTTCCCTTCGGGTGGGGGTGCTGAGCGTAGACGAGCGGCATTGACGGGTCGAACTCGTCTTTGCGTTCCGCGAACCACTTCTCGACGCCGCCGACCGCGTACCAGTCGACCAGCACGAACGCACACCCCTTCACCATAACTTTCCGGACAGGCTCGAAAGGTTCGTCAAGCGTCTTCGACCAGTTGCCGGCGAAATCGTCGGCCATGAACGCCGGCGACCCCGCGGCGCGGTTCTTAGGCTTGTTCCAGTCGTGGTTGCCCGGCAGAAAAAGGCGCGCAACCCTGCCGCCGTCCGGGCGCCGGGAACCGGGGAACACCTCCTCCCACACGTCGCGCGCCAGCGCGAGCTGGTCGACGAGACCGGTGTGCGCGATGTCACCGGGTATCAGCACGGCGTCGACATTCGCGGCGCGGAACCCCTCGAGCGCCTTGCGGTACGCCGTCGTGCGCACCGGGGAAAAGTCGAGATGGATGTCGCTGATGACACCGAAGCGGATGATTTCGCCGCCGCCCGCGCCGAAGAGCGGGGCGACGGCGGCGGCGCCCGCCCCGCCGATAAAGCTTCTCCGTGACAAGCTCATTTTCCCTCCGGCACTCCCATGTCAACGGCAAAATACTGCTCGACGAAAAAGCGGTTCGGCCGAGTGTCTCCGGGGAAAAACTCCGGCCCCTGCGCCTTGATTGAAATCCAGAGTTCCCACTCCTTATTCTCGTAAGTCGGGTCGTAGAGACGTTGAAACCCGCGGAACGCCATCGGTCCGCCCCAGAAATCGCCCGGCACGAAGGGTCCGTTGGGCGTCACGGTGGTGCGGCCGATGCAGAAGAGCTTGTATTTGTCCTTCTCGAAGAAACGCTTGGGTATCCACTTCTTCATCGTACCGTTGTTCCATGGTTTTTCCATCATCCAGCGGCGGCCGATTTCATCGTAGTAGCAGAGCGAAAAGCCGCGCTTCGGATCGTTCAGTTCGGCCGGCGCGTTGGTGTTGCCCTGCCAGCCGTACCAGTCGCTGATCGCCCAGCCGCAGACGGCAGAAGGCTCCTCCACCGCGGACACGCCGATCGTGTGGTACCGGCGCACCGGACGCGGGCCCGGCGGCAGGAACCGTTCCACCCTCTCGCGCGGGTAGCGTTTCAGCTCCGGCGGCAGTTCGTCGCTTTTGAGATTGCCGTAGTTCGCCAGCGAGGAGAGGGCTTCCTTCGCTCTGTTTGGCCGCCACCGGGAGTTGATGATGTTCGCCCCGAAAGGCGTGCGCTCGAAATCGTCCGCCGCTTTCAGAGCCCTCGCGTACTCCGCCTTGAAGTCGAATTTAAAATCGGGCCGTTCTTTGCGGATGCGGTTCAGCGACTGCAGGATCACGATGTCGGTAAAGTGCCGCGAAAGCCGCAGATTCTCGGCCCACTCCGGATTGCCCTTCACGAGTTGCGCCATGCGGTCGACTCGGTCGCGCCAGCGCAGCAGCGTGTCGACGGGGATGAAATCGTGGCCGGTGTAGCCGGCGGCCCTCCTTTTGCCTCGCAGCATCAGCCGGCGCATTTCGTCAGTCTCGCGCAGCGTCTCGACGAAGAGCGGGCCTGCCTCGGGCCCGAACTTCAGCGCCGCCATGCGCGAGATGTCCGGCCAGAGGTCGGCATCCGGATCGCGCAGAAGGCGGAAGAACATCCACTGCGTCATGTCACCGTAGTCGTACAGCCCGCCGGTGCCGCACGAACCGCACGACTTAACACCCGCGCGTCGCACCGCCTGAAGGTCAAGCTGCATTTTTCCAATCGCGTAAAATCCGCCGCCGTAGTACCACCAGCCGACGTGCGAAGCGATCCGGCACCATTTCTGGAGGTTCGGCCAGGGCTCGTAGAACCGTCCGTCGTCCATCTTCTGCGGCTTCATGTCGCAGACCGGCACGCTGTAGTTGAGGAAAGCGGCGTCGGCGATGAAGTTGTCGGGGAACACCACGTTCGCCGGCGCGCGTTCGGTCTGCCGCCACCCTTTGTAGACGAGGGAGGCGACGTAGACCCCTTCGCGCCCGTCGCGCTTCAGCCGCCGGCAGAAGTCCAGCACCGTGTCCCAGAGCGGACCGCCGATTGAATCGTACTTCTTCTCGAGCGCGATGCAGTTAGTGCACCAGCAGTAGCGGGTGTTGTGGTTGTCGTTGGAATCGAGTTTGTAGACGCCGGGCCCGCGCAGATCAATCCACTTGCACATGTTCGCATAGAGCGTGTCGCGCAGTTCGGCATTCGACAGGCAGAGCTGCGCGTCCTTGACCCGCTTGCCGCCGCGCGTGAGCGAGAACCATTCCGGGTGCGTTGAGAAATACGCCGGCACATCGGGGGTGCGTGACTTCGCATTGGCCTTGACCGGCTTGTCGACCGGTATGTACAGCGGGAGGCTGTGCACGGAGGTCTGCCCCTGATACCGGTGGCGCCACCCTTTCGGCATGAATTTGGCGACATCCATGTTGTCGCGGTTCCGCACGGTGAACTTCGCGCACCCGCGGTAGTTGTGGGATGAAAAGTTCGTGCGGTAGCCGGTGAACGCCGGGCGTCTGCGGGTCTCGGCGCCTTTGAACCGGACCGTCCCGCACTTGTCAACCGTGTCGCCGCCGGCGCATTCGAAATACCAGCGGTAGCCGAGATTGTCCTCGACAAAATCATAGACCGCGTACAAGGCGCCGAGATCGCCGCCGCCGACCAGAAAAATATCTTCGCCTTCGCGTCTGACGACGGACTCCTCGTCTTTAAGCGAATCGAAAAAGGCCGCGCCGAGCACCCGTTCCGCCCCGGCGCTCCGGCCGATGAAAATACGATGCCGCGCACCGCCGGCGGGTTGCGCGGCGGAGGAGACGCTGAAGGTCTTATCCGCGGCCTTCTTCACTATCTCGCCGAGTTCCTCGAGGGCGAACGCGCAGCAGGCATCGCGGCCGGTCACCACCGTCGTGTCCTCGAACCTTAAGTCCATGCCTTCGCCGTCCGCCGCCGGAACTCCGAGCGCCATCAGCGCGGCGGCGCAGCACGCCGCACATTTTTCCATCATCGCATTCTCCTCTCCGTTTTCACAGTTGTCTTTCCCCGCCGGTCTCCTCGCCGCGGTTCACCTTATCATGAGCATCATCCCGTCGCCGACCGTGCCGTAGCTGATCGAGGAGACGAGGGCGTTGGTGGTTATCAGGCCGTGCGCGGCGTCGTAAGGCGCGTCCTGCCGCGTGAAGTCGAAAAGAAGCTTGCGGTCGCGCGCCCTGTCGCCCAACCGTGACACCGGCAGCTGAACCCGCACCGTGTTCTCCCCCGTCACCGCGACGTCGTGCCCGGCGGCGGACATCTCATCCACGATTCCCGCGAACGTCGCCTCCCCCTGCGGCACGAGCGTCATGTCCACGAACGCCTTCATAACTCGGTTAGTCGACTTCGGCGGCAGCTCGATGTATCCGAACGGCACCGGTTCGGCGAGTTCTCCGTCGACTTTCACGGAATCCTTCAGCCGGCAGCCTTCTTCCATGTACTTGCCGATTCTGCCGAAATTGACCCACTCCCAGAGCGCGGCGTTCGGATATCTGGTGTTGGTGTCTCGTCCTTGCATGCTGACCTTGGTGTTTCTGAACAGCGCGAACCGGTTGGTGGCGATCAGCTGCAACCCGCCGTCGGGCCGCACCCATTTGCGCAGCCGGTCGCAGGAGTAATTGGAGTAGCCCGTGTTGAGAAGGATGTCCAGCGTGATCGGCGTCACGCGGCCTTCCGCCATCACGTATTCGACGAACGGCAGCTGGTTGGTGTAACCGTCGGTGTCGTGCGCCCCGAAAATCCCCCTGCAGCCGAAGTATTCCATCGTTCCGTAGATGGAGATGCGAAGACAGTTCGCCGCCGCCTTTTTCGTCCCCTGCGGAAAAATCGCGCTGTGACCGGTAGCCGATTCTCCGCAACCTGAAAAGAACGTTCCCCCGCGCATTTCCATCACCCCGTAGGGGGTGCGTTGGTCGGAATTGACGCCGATCACCGCATTGTTGGTGAGATTGCTCACCACGCCGCCCGTCTGCACGTAGCAGCCGAGCCTTGTAACCGTTAACGTCGATTTGTTCACCAGCAACCCGCCGCGCACGTTCATCGACCCGTAGCGGTAGGGATATTTCGAGTCGATACTGGAGCCGACGGTGATCGCCCCCGTCGATTCCATCTTGCCGCCGTTCATTTCAAGTTCGCCCCTGCCCCATTCGGATATCTTCACGCCGGCGATGTATGCGTTGCCGGAATTGATCGTCAGTCTGGAGGACGAATGTTCCTTCCACGCATCGCCGATTGAAATTACTTGCGCGTTGCCCTCCGCGGTGGATGCCCCGCAGGTTAACGTGCCTCCGTTGAGCGTAAGATAGCCGTGGGTGTCGTCGTAATTGCGGTACACGCCGGTTCCGCCGTCCCGCGCGCCGAGACTTATCGTCCAGGCCCCCTTCGCGGTCGGCGTCACCGTCAACGAGCCGCCCTCCTCGATCACTAAATCGCCGGTTGTGCTGTCGCCGTCGGCGGCCAGTGAGAGCCACAGCAGGGAGACGCTCTGCCCGTTGGTGATGGTGACGTGGCAAGCGCCGCCGGATCTGCCGATAAAGACCGAATCTTCGCTCGTCGGCATTTCGTCCGCCGCGCGGTTGAAACCGTTGGTGCCGTCGGCGGAAACCGCGAACCAGTTGTTGGTGTCCGCTCCTTTCCAGGCCCATGAGTAGAATTCGGCACGGGCAGTTCCAGCTCCCAGAACTGAAACGGCACACGCCGCACCCGCGCACCAGACGCGAAAATTATTCGCCATATCTATCTCCTGTCCTTTTTCTCGTCATGCCAAGAACAAAGTCAGAAGGCATTATAGCATTTTACGGCATTTTTGACAATGCGAAGGAGCGGCCGCGCTTATCCCGATTTTTACGTGATAGTTTACCCCGAAAGTGCGCCATCCCCCTGTAAACCCAGTCCCAAAGTCAACTCCGATGGCCTGCGAAGAAGGTTCCGCTACCGCTGCGCCCGAAGCTTCGCGCACCCTGGCCGCTCAGAGGTTCAGCATCATTTGCAGCGGTTTGCACTGCTGCTATAGCAGAAAACAGTGGGGAAATGCCGTCAAAAATCGGGGTATGCGTGGAG
>JAGCAM010000005.1 GCA_017652705.1 Kiritimatiellia bacterium
CGATAACCATGCCGGGGTTCGGCACCGGCGCGCGGACGCGCGGCAACGCCGCGGCGCTTTGCGCCGGTCTCGGGCTCGCGCTCGAGACGATATCGATCGTGCCGGCGTGCCGGCGGCATTTCCGCGACATCGGGCACGACGGGGTTACGCCGGACGTCACGTTCGAGAACGCGCAGGCGCGGATGCGCACGCTGATACTGATGGACAGGGCGAACATGACCGGGGGCATCGTCGTCGGCACCGGCGACATGAGCGAATCGGCGCTGGGCTGGTGCACCTACAACGGCGACCACATGTCGATGTTTTCGGTCAACGGCGGCGTGCCGAAGACGGTGGTGCGCGGGGTGTGTGAGTGGTACGCGGCGCGGCCCGGAACCGATCCGCGTCTCGCCGCGGCGGTCAACGACGTGGTGGCGACGCCGATTTCGCCGGAACTCGTGCCCGGGCAGGTGACCGAAAACGTGATCGGCCCGTACGAGCTGCACGATTTCTTTCTCTGGAATTTCATCGTGAACGAGATGGGTTCGCTCGATCTGGCGGCGGCGGCGCGCGGGTTCTTCTCGGGCGGGGGGCGGCCGCGGTTCTCCGGGGCGATGATCGACCGGACCCTCAAGACGTTCATGCGCCGTTTTTTCACCCAGGCGTTCAAACGCAACTGCCAGCCGGACTGCGTCAGGGTGTTCCCGTTCGAACTGTCGCCGCGCGGCTGGTGGGTGCCGTCGGACATCGGGCCGGTTGACATTTAGCCGGGGGAGTGCGAAATGAAGATTATCGACGGAAAAGCTCTTTCGGCGCGGCTGCGCTCGGAAATAGCGGAGGGAGCGGCCGCGCTCAAGGCCGAGAAGGGGGTGACGCCGGGGCTGGCGGTGATTCTCGTCGGGGAGAACCCGGCGTCGGTCAGCTACGTTACGGCGAAGGAGAAAGCGTGTCTCGCCGCCGGGATGCATTCCGTACTCATACGGCTGCCGGCGGACGCCGGCGAGGCGAAGATTCTCGACGAAGTGCGGCGGCTGAACGACGATCCGGCGATTCACGGCGTGCTGGTGCAGCTGCCGCTGCCGCAGGGGGTCGACGCGGGCAAAGTGGCGGCGGCGATCTCGCCGGAGAAGGACGTGGATGGCTTCAACGCGGTGAACGTCGGCAACATGGTGCTCGGCGGCAGGTGTCTTCTGCCGTGCACGCCGCACGGCATCCTGAAACTGATCGAGTTCGCGGGGATTGACTGCCGCGGCAAACACGCGGTCGTGCTCGGCAGGTCGAACATCGTCGGCACGCCGACGGCGATACTGCTGTCACGCAAAAGCGTGAACGCCACCGTGACGCTCTGCCACAGCGGCACCGCGGATCTCGCGAAGTTCACCCGCACGGCGGACATCGTGGTGGCGGCGACCGGCAAACCCGGCACCCTCACGGGCGACATGCTCAAGCCGGGTGCGGTGGTGATAGACGTGGGGGTGAACCGCGTCGAGGACGCGTCAAGCGCGCGCGGCTACCGTCTGGTGGGCGACGCCGATTTCGAATCGTGCGCGAAAGTCGCCTCGGCGATCACGCCGGTGCCGGGCGGCGTCGGCCCGATGACGATCACGATGCTGCTTTGGAACACGCTTGAAAGCGCCAGGCGGGGTTGCGTTTCGTCCGCGGATAGAGTATAATACGCAGAACGATTTAACCGAAGAAGAAAGAAGAGGTATAGAAAAAATGGGTACTGGCCGTACACTCCGAAAGGAATCTCACGTCCGTCCGTGCAAAACGCCGGCGGGTAAAGCCCGCAAGTCGAAGGCGCAGCGCGCCCGGCTCGTCAAATTCGGCATGAGCGCCGAAGAAGTCGCCGCGATGGGCGCCGAGGACGTCCGCGTTCTCGTGCAGCGCCCGACCCTCGTGAAGAAACTCGTGGCGAAAAAGGCGGCGAAAAAGGCGGTCTGATGACTTTCGTCGGCTGTTCGCTGCCCGAACAGTTCGTCAACCCCCTCTTTGAAGTTTTCTACGGGGGGGGATTCGCGCTTGCTTCCTACCGCGACGTGGAGGAGGCTTTCACCCGCGTCAGGATTTATCTTGAAGACCCTGCGGCGGCAGGCGAAGCGGCCGCGCGGCTTTCCGCCGCGCTCGCCGCGGTCGGCGCGGAAGCGGTGGTGGAAAAAGGCGAGATAGCCGACGAAGACTGGAGGTTCGCCTACCGGCGCCATTTCAAGACCGAGAAGATCGGCCGGCGGCTGGTGATCGTGCCGGCCTGGGAGCGCGCGCCGGACGACGGCAGAACGGCGATCGTGGTCGATCCCGGCATGGCGTTCGGAACCGGCAATCACGAAACGACGCGCGCGTGCCTTGAATACATAGACGAAACCGTCGCGCCGGGTTCCGGGATCGGGACGTTTCTGGACATGGGTTGCGGCAGCGGCATTCTCTCGATCGCCGCGGCGAAGCTCGGCTGCCCGACGGTGAAGGGATTCGACGTCGACGCCGTCGCCGTAGAGACGGCAATCGAGAACGCGGCGAAAAACGGAATTACTGCGGAGTTCGTGAAATTCGCGCTCGGCCGCGGCGCCGGCGCGCCGGCGTTCACCGGCGCACCGGCGGCGTACGATCTCGTGGCGGCGAACATTCTCGGCCCGCTGCTGGTGCGGTTCTCCCGCGAGATAGCTGGTTTCGTCGGCGGCGGACTGATTGTTTCGGGGATATTGAGGGAACTTTACCGCGAGGTTCTCGCGGCGTACCGGGATCTCGGTTTCAGGGAGGTGTCGCGGAGGACGTCCGGTGAATGGACGACGGGGATGCTGAAACGGCCCGGATGACATAACGCATGGGAGGGGCGATGAACACTCCGCAAAGACGGCTTGTTGCGCGTGCTGCCTGGCGGCAGCCGCGGCGGTGGATCCGAAAACCGCCAGAGTCGTCTGCAGCGGCAGCAATGGGTTCATGCCTGAGAACATGCGTTTCATCAAGCTGGCCGTGGGGAATGAGAAATGATTTTCGACAGAAACCGGCAATTTCTGGCATAATTCAACCATCATTCAAGAATGAAATAAAGTTTGTCAGAAAAGGGCAGTAATGTCGCCTTGCTAATTGCGAACGCAAAGCGGGCGCAGAAGGGAAAAAAAATGAAGAAAATATTGATAGCGTTGGCGATGTCGGCAGTTTCACTGGGCGTTTTTGCCAGGCCGGGTCCCGGCGGCGGTTTCCGCTGTGGTCCCGGGTTTCGTCCTGGTCCCGGGTTTCGTCCTGGTCCCGGGTTTCGTCCCGGTCCCGGGTTTCGTCCTGGTCCCGGGTTTCGTCCCGGTCCCGGCCCAAGATTTCATCCCGGGCCTCCCCATCATTACCGACATGGTGGATTCTGGGGGCCCGGGGGCAGGAATTTCTGGCCCGGTTTCATCGGCGGTGTCGTAGGCGGGGTGGTTTACGATTCGGTGGTTCGCCCGTCGTGCTACAGCGAGACTGTGGTGGTGCAGCCGGCGACGACGGTGGTGGCGACGCCGACGGTTGTCACGCAGCCGGTGGTGGTGCAGCAGCCCGTAGTTCAGCAGACGGTGGTGCAGCCGGTGGCCGCGGTTCAGAACGTCTGGGTCGAGGGACGCTACGTCGATCAGGTTCAGGCGAACGGCACGACGGTTCGCGTCTGGCAGCCCGGACACTACGAGCAGCGCTGAGCGACGCGCCGGCGAAGTCGTTTCCGGCGTTCATTCAAAACCGCCGCCCCGCAAGAGAAACAGTGCGGGGCGGCGGTGTGCAACAGGGGGTGAAAATATGGTATAATAGCCGGAATCATGAATTCCGAATTATCGAAAGTACGCAACATAGGCATCGTCGCGCACATTGACGCCGGCAAGACGACGACCACCGAGCGCATACTTTTCTATTCCGGCAAAATACACAAGCACGGCGACGTACACGACGGCAACACGACGACCGACTTCATGATACAGGAGCGCGAACGCGGCATCACCATCCAGTCTGCGGCGATTTCCTGCGAATGGAACGGATACACGGTGAACATCATCGACACGCCCGGGCACGTAGATTTCACGATGGAGGTGGAGCGGTCGCTGCGGGTGCTGGACGGTGCGGTGTGCGTGTTCTGCGCGGTGGGCGGGGTTCAGCCGCAGAGCGAGACCGTCTGGCGGCAGGCCGACCGCTACAACGTGCCGCGGCTGGCGTTCGTGAACAAGATGGACAGGATGGGGGCCGATTTCGACCGGGTTGTCGGCGAACTGCGCGGCAAGCTGAAGGCGAACGCCTGTCCGGTGGAACTGCCGATCGGCAGGGAGGACGGCTTCAAGGGGGTGGTCGATCTGCTGGCGATGAAGGCGATCGTCTACGACGAGGCGAGCGAGGGGAAGAAATTCACGGTCGGCGACATACCGGCGGAAATGAAAGACGACGCGGAACTCGCGCGCGCGGAACTCGTGGAGAGGGTGGCCGATCTCGACGACGCCGCGGCGGACGCGTATCTCGAAAAGGGCGATCTCGAGGCGGGGGAGCTGTCGGCGGCCATCCGCCGCGCGGTGATCGCCGGCAGATTCGTGCCGGTTTTGTGCGGCACTTCGCTGCGGGACAAAGGGGTGCAGCCGCTGCTCGACGCGGTCTGCAGCTATCTGCCGTCGCCCGGCGACCGGCCGCCGGTGGCAGCGACCGATCTGAAGAGCGGCGAGCCGGTCCAGCGCCGGCAGGACGACGCCGAACTGCTGACGGCGCTCATCTTCAAGATCGCGACCGACCCCTACGTGGGCAAGCTGTTTTTCGTGCGCGTCTACGGCGGCGTTCTCAGAAAAGGGGCGAACGCGTTCAACCCGAGGACGCGCAAGCGCGAGAGGGTGATGAAGATCGTGCGGCTTTTCGCCGACCACCAGACGGAGGTGGAGTCGCTCGCGGCGGGCGACATCGGGGCGATCGTCGGGCTGAAAGACTGCACCACGGGGGACACGCTTTGCGCCGAGATGAAGCCGTGCCACCTCGAGCGCATCACCGCGCCGCAGCCGGTTATGTTCACGGCGATCGAGCCGAAGAGTTCGGCCGACAAGGACAAGCTGGTGGAGTCGATGAAGTCGCTCGCCGCGGAAGACCCGACTTGCCAGTTCCGCGAAGATGAGGAGACCGGGCAGACGATACTTTCCGGGATGGGCGAGCTGCATCTGGAGATACTCGTGGACCGGCTGAAGCGCGAGTTCAAGTGTGCGGCGAACGTCGGCCGGCCGATGGTGAACTACTGCGAGACCGCGACGCGCGCGTCGTCGGCGAGTTTCACTTTCGACCGCGAACTCGGCGGCAGGCGCCACGCGGTGACGCTCGACGTCGAGGTGAAGCCGCTGGAGCGCGGGGCCGGCCGCCGCGTCAACCTGTCGCGCGCGTTCGTCAATCTCGTGCCGGACAGGCATCTGCAGGAGTGCGTCAGGCAGGGGCTCGAAGACGGTATCGCGACGGGGGTTCTCGCGCGGTACCCGATGACCGACATCGAGGCGACGTGCACCGGGGCGCGGCTCGTCGACCCGGAAGTTTCCGACGAGGTGGCGTTCCGTTCGGCGGCGATGATGTGTTTCCGAGAGGCGGCGGAAGGCGCGGTGCCCGAGTTTCTCGAGCCGATCATGAAGCTGGAGATAACGACGCCGCCGGAGTCGGTGGGCGAAATTCTCGGGGATCTCAACGCGCGGCGCGGCAACGTGCTCGACATGGAGATGCGCGGCGACTGGCAGATCGTCCACGCCCGCGTGCCGCTGGCGCAGATGTTCGGCTACGCGACGGCGGTGCGTTCGCTCACCAAAGGGCGCGCGTCGTATTCGATGGAGACGGATCAGTTCGAAATCGCGCCGCGCAACGTACGCGATGAGATTCTCAGCCGCTGAAGCGGCGGAAAGGTTGGGGGGATGAAGAAACTTAACATGGTGATCGCGCAGTCCGGGGGGCCGACGGCGGTGATCAACCAGTCGCTCGCCGGCGCGGCGCTCGAGGCGCGCGGGTCGGCGGCGGTCGGCCGCGTGCTGGGGGCGCGGCACGGCATACTCGGCATTCTGGGCGGCGACTACATCGATCTGCGGTGGCCGTCGGAAAAGAAAATGCTCGCGATCGCCGCGACACCTTCGTCGGCGCTCGGCAGCTGCCGCCGCAAGCCATCGGCGGAAGACTGCCGCGCGATTTTCGAGAAGTTCCGCGCGCTCCGGGTGGGATGGTTTCTCTACATCGGCGGCAACGACTCCGCCGACGCGGCGCGCATCGTGGCGGATGAGGCCCGCCGCGATGGGCATCCGCTCGTGGTCTACCACATACCCAAGACGATCGACAACGATCTGCGCAGCTGCGACCACACGCCTGGTTTCGGTTCGGCGGCGAGGTTCGTGGCGTCGGCGGTTAAGGGCGACGATCTCGACAACCGCGCGCTCGGCGGGGTGAAGATCGACGTCGTGATGGGGCGGGACGCCGGTTTTCTCGCCGCGTCGAGTGCGCTCGCCCGTACGGCGCCGGGCGACGGGCCGCATCTGGTGTATCTGCCGGAGGTTCCGTTTTCGGTCGAGCGGTTCACGCGCGACGTTGCGGTCTGCATGAAGAAGCACGGCCGCTGCGTTGTCGCGGTGTCGGAGGGCGTGCGCGGCGCCGACGGGGTGGCGATCGCGGCGAAATTCGCCGGCGGCGAGAAGGACAGCCACGGCAACGTGCAGATGTCCGGCACCGGCGCGCTGGGGGACTATCTGGCTTCGGCTTTGAAGGCGGCCGGGGTGGCTGGGAGGGTTCGCGCCGACACGTTCGGCTATCTGCAGAGGTCGTTTCCCGGGGTGGTGTCGGCGACGGACAGCCGCGAGGCGTTCGCGGCGGGCCGCGCGGCGGTCAGGGCGGCGCTGCGCGGCGAACCAGC
>JAGCAM010000006.1 GCA_017652705.1 Kiritimatiellia bacterium
CATTGCGCACCTCATGTGAAAATACGGTTGTCCTGTTGTAATACACAGGCTATGCGAGTACCGCAAGGAAAACATAGAAATGAACCAAGTATGCAATTGGTAAGAGGGTCGCGCCTCTGTATCTCGCAAGGAGCTAAGGCAGAAAGAAGTAATTTACATAGCATGAGTGTAGTAATTGCAGGAGATTATCCTGTCCGTATGTTGTCTACTTACAGAAATGTGAGTGTGTTTAATCTCCGATAAGGAGAGAAAATGGCAATACGCATGGTCAAGACTCAGCCATTGCAAAAAATAGTAGGTGGGACTTAATAGTCTTTCCTACTATTCTTTTTTTATATACAGTATCGTAACATTATTAATAACATTAAAACAGTTAAACAATGAAACAGGTAAAGGAAAAAACCTTGATAGAGAAAGGTATGCTCTTAAAGGTAAACAAAGGCGATGAAATCATTAAGGGTGTGGTCATAGACTTATACAAGCACAAGTCTTGGCTTCAGTTGACTATTCTTGATGGTGATGGTGTGATGCATAAGTGCTCATATTCTCTTTGGGATGGCTCATTCAAATGGCAGGACAATACTGTAAATGTACTGGCTGCTATGGCATTCATTAAGGACTCTAATAAAGAGAATAACGATTAAATATAACTGCCCTACGTTTTGACCAAACATAAAATAGGATGTCCTTTAGATTCTGAATTACCTCGGTCACGTAAGAATGGGCAGTTTTTATATAGAACAGAGTGAAGCTTGATACCGGGATAAGGTGGTGCGCTAAATAACCCATTGAGAGAAGGAGATGGGTGCCTTCGGCAATCCCTTGAGTGCCTTATGAAGTAGTGATAAAACCGCACGAAGCCACTCTGTTCTTTTAATCTTTACAACTATGACGAAGAAAGAGTCGAAGGGGTCATGCCGAGCTTGCGGGCCCAGATCCTCACGACGTTCACGAAGAGCGCGACGACCGTGGTGTTGCTCAGGAAGGAGCTGAGCGCCGCGACGGGCAGCATCAGCCGCACGATGGCCAGCGACCAGGTGGAGGGCGTTCCGAGGAGGTGCCGCATCATCCAGTGGAGGACGCCGGTCCGGACGAGTCCCTCCACGACGATGAAGAGGGCGCCGACCATCACCAGCGAGGTGTTGCTGAAGCCTGCAAGCGCCTCCTTCGTGTCGAGGACGCCGCTGGTGAAGAGGATCGCGATGCAGCCGAGGAACACCGCATCCGCAGGGAGCTTGGTGAAAATGAGTGTGCCGAATATCGCCAGCACGACGGCGATGGTGAGCCAGGCGGCGAAGCTGAGTCCGAGAATCATCGTTTACGCCCTTTCCGCAAGAAGAGAAATTTCGCCGACTACCCGCTCATAACCCGCGAGCATGGCGCGGCAGACGCCGTCCCAGGTATACCGCGCCTCCACCAGCTTGCGTCCGCGCGCGCCCATCTCGTCAAGCGCCTCGCGCGGCAGTTCCGCCGCCGCCCGCAACGCCGCGCACAAGCTCTCCGCCGGCGGCAGATCGATCCACCACCCGCAACGCTCGGTCTCCAGCTCGCGCCACGGCGTGCCCTTCGTCGTCACCACCGGCGCGCCAGCGTAAAGCGCCTCCGCCACCACGATGCCGAAATTCTCGCTGTAAGTCGGCAGCACGAACAGATCGGCGCGGCGGTACGCCGTCCATTTCGCGTCGTCGTCGAGCGGACCGGTGAAAATAAAATCCCCTTCCAGATGCAGCTCGCGCACTTTCTCCTTCACCGCCGCTTCGTAGCCGAGCTCCGCTTCGCCGCTCGCCGTGTAGACAAGTTCGCACTCCCAGCCGGTTATTCCCGAACGCAGCCACGCATCCACCAGTTCCGGCACGCCCTTGCCGGGATGCATCCTGCCCAGAAACAACGCGCGTTTCTTTTCGCGGCGCGTTTTCGGCGGCAGCGACGCCGGCGCGTTCACCCCGTTCGGCGCGACGATCGCCGGATTGTCAAACCCCAGCCGGCGGAACTCCGCCGCCTCTCGTCCGGCGGTGGCGTGCAGCGCCGCGGCGCCTCTCAGATCGCGGTCCTGATAAATGAACCGCGCCAGTCTTTTCTTCAACCGCTTGCGCCCGAGCGACCACGGCTCCAACATCCCCCGCGGCGAAATGACGTAGGGCACGCCCGCCTTGCGGCACGCCGCGGCGACCTTGTGCAGGCGGTAGTCCCACAAACCGTGAATATGTACGATGTCCCATCCTTCGACCGCGCATTCCGCGCGCCGCACCCCCTCCACCCACGGCGCCGCGCCGTCGAACGAATAAATCCGCGCGTCGACGCCCGCCCGGCATTCCGCCGCCACCAGCCCCTGCGAGGAACGCGACGGACCGCCGAATAAATCGCCGAGACCGCTTATGACATGCAGAACTTTCATCGCCGGTTCAACTCCGCCAGCCGGGCGATGACTCTTTCGGTTAAAACGGCTCGGCCAGACTCGACTAAATGAACATTGTCAAAGAAATCCGCCGCCGTCAAATCAACCTTGACTTCAAGAACTTCCATGCCGTCATTCCTGAATCGCTTTACGAATTCGTCTTCCAGTTCCCTTACGTCGTCGCCGGTGGCATTGCGGTATTGCGGCAGAACCGGCATTCTCAAAATCGCGAACCCTGTACCGTTTCGAGTACATATCTCTTTCATCTCCCGGTATGCGCCAAATATCCGCCCTTCCCAATTCGGCAGGGAATCCTTGCCCAGAACTATGCTCCGACCCTCGTTCTCGAACATGGACAGATTCTTCTCACGCCTTCGTTCCGGCAACCGGGCAATGCTTGTTCGCCCTTTGGGGAATCCGCTCTGCAGCAGCATGGGCAGCGGATATCTCAAATTGCACGCGATATACCGCGCAAACTCCAGTTTTGAGCATGGCAGCATATCGAGATAGCGCACACTCACCGGCAGTTCTTTGTACCACGACCATTTTATGCTGTCCGCCTTCTGGCGGGTAAACGTCACGAAATTGAACGGCACGACTACCGTTTTCACCCCACCCCCGAGCTGTCCGCGCCGCTCAAATTCTTTTAGCCGCATCAAAAACGTCTCGGTGAGGGCGTCCGAAACCCAGATCACCCGGTTGCTCCATGAAGTGCTTTCTTCAATGCCGCAGCCGATTTCGGAACTGCCTATGAAAAGATACCGGTGCGTTGCGCCCAACTTGTAAACGCCGTCGGCGGATTTCTGTTTTCGCATGACCGTGCGAACGAGCAACCCCGCGGTCAGCCCGGCGATTATCGCGCTTAGCAGAAACATCTTGAGAATCAACCGCTTCACGAACCTTCCCCTTCTTTCAGAACTTGAAATATTCAAACTGGTCGAAACCGGATCCGTACACGCCAAAATATATCATCACCCACAGCATGGCGACGTAAACCGGCCACCGCGCGAACCACGGCATTTTGCGGAAAATCCCGCGGACGACGCCTTCGCCCCGCACGTAATGCACGACATCGACCGCAAACATCAGGGAGATCCAGCCGAGCACGGGCAGTGCCGTTCTGCGAAGCGTGTGGACAAGTTCATTCACGCCGCCGCCGTCGAGCGCGCTGAACGCCTGCTTCCAGATCTGCACGGTTACCGACATGTCGGCGGGCTTGAAGATGGAGTACCCGGCAACCACGATGGCGAAGGTGCGGAGCATCTGAAAAAGCATGTACGCCGGGTTTTTCAGCAACCCCGGGAATTTCCGGTGCAGCCGGTCGTAAACCGGGGCCAGCACGACGCCGAGAATCATGAACACCCCGTAGTAAACGCCCCAAGCAACGTATCCCCAGCTTGCGCCGTGCCAAAGCCCGGTCGCCGCCCAGACGATCGCCAGCGCAACCGACGTCGGCACCGTCGAAGCAAGGTACCTGTTCGCGAACGACTTGCGCAGGCGGGTGTTCCAGCCCGACCGCAGCACCGGGTAGAAAAGATAATCCTTGAACCAGCCTGAAAGCGTCATGTGCCAGCGCCGCCAGAACTCGCTGACGCTCCGCGCGAAATAAGGGCAGTTGAAGTTCTCGTCGAGTTTTATTCCGAGCATCTGCGAACAGCCGCAGGCGATATCCATGTAGCCGGAAAAATCGGCGAAAAGCTGAATGGCGTAGAGAACCAGCACCGCCCCCCAGAATATCGCGCCGTGGTAATCCCCCGCGCTGCCCCAGACGGGGTTTATGCGGTCGGCGATGAGATTGGCGATCATGACTTTCTTGAAAAAGCCCCACGCCACGCGCAGAAGGCCGCCGGCCGCCTGATTGTAGTCGAACGGATGATTCTCGTAGAACTGATGCGCGAGGCGCCCGTAATTGCCGATGGGCCCCTGCATGATCTGCGGGAAGTACGAGACGAAGAGCGCGTGCCTGAAAAAGTTGCGCTCGGCGGCCACTTCGCCGCGCCCGACGTCGATGACGTACGCCATGCTCTGAAAGACGTAGAACGACAGCCCCACCGGCAGAATGAGATTTAGCGCCGGTGCCTTCCACTGCCATCCGAGCGCGCCGCCGAGCCACGACACGTTGGCGAAAATGAATTCAAGGTATTTGAAAACGGCCAGCATCGCCAGCAGCCCGGCGACCGCCGCCGCGACGTAACGCCGCCGTTTCGCCTCCATCCCCGATTTGTAGGCCTTCTTTTCCGCCCGCTCGACGGTCTTGCCCTTCTCGGCCAGCCACTTTTTCTCCGCCCCGAAATTGGCGGCGACGCCGGCCGCCGCCCAGTAGGTCAGCGCCACGGTGAACGCGAGAAAGAAACAGTAATACGGCGACATCCACCCGTAGAAAACCCAGCTCGCGCCGAGCAGCAGCCACCACCTCGCCCGCTGGGGAGCGGCGTAGTAGCCGAAGAACACCGCGGCGAAGAAGCAGATGTAGTCTACGGTCGTGAACGGCATGGCGTCACTCGTCGGCCAGTTCGATTATCTTGTCAACCATCTCGCCGACGTTCTTCATGCCCACGACGTCTTTCATCGCGAACTTCACGTCGAATTCGTCTTCGACGGCGCCAATGAGCGTGATGTGGGTGAGGGAATCCCAGCCCGGCACGTCCGCCGCGGTGGTTTCGTCTTTCAGCTCCACTTCCCTGTCGAAGACGTCCGCGAAAACGCCCTTCAGCCGCGAATAAACCTCGGTGCGGTCCATAGTCAGCTCCTTTCGATTTTGATGTGACGGTTCTTAGGTTCGTAGCCGCCGGCGATGTCAAGTTCCCAGACGGCGTTGCCCAGGGCGTCTTCCGACATTTTGGTGAAGCCCTGCGTCGCGTAGAAATTTCTGACCATGCCGTTCTTGGCGGTCGGATAGTAGAAGCCGCGCACGGTTTTCGCGCCGCGCGCTTTCGCCTCGGCGACCATTTCGTCCATCATCGCGAACTCCATGTCGCGCTTCAAAACCCGGCACGACATCAGCCACAGCACGAGCTCCATCGCGTCGCCCTTCATCTCGCCGATGGAGATCGCCACCACCCCGTTGTCGCCGAACCGGTCTTCAAGCCTGCCGTAGCGCGTGACGAACGCGGCGTCGGCGGCGGTCCGCACGATTTCTTCCTGTGTGTAGCGTTTCGTCGTGAGGTTGAACTGGTTGGACTTGTTGGTGAGCTGCGCGATGCGGCTCATGTACACCTGTTCGAAAGGCTTGATCGTCGCCTTCATTTCGAGCGAATCGAGGTAGGCGCCGTAGTCGGCGAAGCTGCTCTGCAGCTGCGCCCGTTGCGCGTTCTCGCTGTACATGGCGTTGCGTTTCAAATCGTCGCCGGATATTTTTACAGGCTCGAACCAACCACCGTGGTCGACCGCCGAGATGTAATTCTCGACCTGGACGATTTCCGGAACCGCCGCGCCCGGCACCTGCTGGCGGATTATTTCGCGCTCGGCCGGGTTGTCGTCAACGAACACGAAAGATTCCGGCAGCAGCGTCAGCTCCCGCGCCATCGCCTTGAGATTTTCGCTCTTCGGTTCCCAGTTAGCCTTGACGCTGATGAAGTCCCCTTCCTTTATCACCATCTGCGGATGGTTCATGCCCGCCTTGGCGTTTTCGGGCTCGTTTTTGGAAATCACGTTGAGCAGCACGCCCGTTCTGCCGAGCTCCTTGAGATATTCCTGAAATTCGGTATAGCACTGCCCGACGGCGGTTTCGGTGCCGAGTTCGAGGTTTTCCGGCCCGTCGTCGCCGACGACGCCGCCCCACAGCGTGTTGTCGAGGTCGAGCGCGAGCGCCTTCTTGTTTTTGCCGAAGAGCGCCTTGATTATGTTGGCGGCGTTGAAGGCCACCACCGGTATCGCCGCCTTGCCCATCGCGTACTTGTACATGCACCAGTACGCTTCGTCGTGCCAGCGGGCGAGGCCGAAATCCGCCGCCTGCCAGTTGATGTCGTTCAGATACACCCCGTCGTGCGTGCGGGCGTATTCGGCGAACCCCGCGTTCAGCCGCGTCACGAACTCAACCCTCCCGCGGCGGTCGACCGCGTCGAGGTTGCCCAGCAGCCGGTAAGGCAGATATTCGAAGTTGTTCTGGATAACCGGGCACTTGAATTTCTCCGCGATCTTCTCCCACACCGCCCGCCACTTGCCGACGGTCTCCCCCGCCAGATCGCCGGCTGCCGCGTCCGCGGCGATCGCCGGCCACGTTTTCACGTTGCGGACGCTCGTGTGGATGTAAACGACGTCGGGTTTGAAAACGTCCAGCTCGGCGTTGCCGAAAACCCCGTCTTCCCACCACTGGTTGTATTCGCTTTCGTAGAAAACCGGTTTGATGCCGTTGTCGAGCAGAAAAAGCTCCAGCATCGCGATCACGTCGTGGGTGGTGGAGCCGCCGAGAACCGCGATGCGCTTTTCGATCAAGTTCGCTGACGCGGACAGATCCCGCCGCAGGGCTTTTGCCTTGCGCATTATCAAGTTCGCGTCGAACGGATATGCCAGCAGCCGGTTGTTCATTTCGATAATCCTTTGGTCTTACTCGTTATTGGGAGAAGTATAGCAAAATCCGCCTCCCGTCCGCAAGCAACCACGACCAACTACCAAAACTCCCTGCGATAAACGCGCCACACGAACATCATCAACTTCTCCACCGCCACCGCCGGCAGCAGCTTCATCGCCCAACCGAACGCCCGGTACCCGACCGGGGCGTGCCGGCAGATCGTCCCCGCCACCACCCGCCGGAAATCCCGTTGCGACACGAGCGCATGGGCGTACCGCGACGCGCCCCCCGCCGTGGTCGCCATCAACACCGCTTTCACCCGCCCCATCGCCGAATACGCCGCCTCCTTGCAGAGTTTACCCTCCCGGTGCGTAGCCGCGGCGAAACGCAGAAGATCGTCGATGTTGGCGATGAAATCCGGCACCCGCTCGGGCAGCCCCGTTCCTATCAACGACCCCTTGCGTATCCGCCGCCGGTAAACGTTGACATCGCTGACAATCACCCGCCTCGCGCCGGAATACACCTTCGCCATGAAAGTCGAGTCTTCTCCGCTCTTCACACCTTCGGTGAACCGGTAGATTTCGTCTCTTGCCTGTTGCGAGCGGAACAGCTTTGCGCAGGCTGAAAACAGGTAGAACTTGCCCTTGGCGGTGCGGAAATATTCAAGCGGGTTGACGGTATCGTAGAGGGCCGTTTTCAGCTGCGGTCCGTCAAGCGGCCGGTTTTCTTCGTCCACGCAAACCAACTGCCCCATCCACACGTCAAGGTCGGAATGTTCCGCAAACGCCGCCAAAGCCGGCTTAAGGCAATTATTCTCCATCAGATCGTCCGAATCGACGAACGCGAGGAACTCTCCCCTAGCCCGCGAAAGCCCGTTGTTTCTCGCCGCACCCACGCCGGCGTTCGCCTGGTGCACCACCTTCAGCCTGTCATCGCCCGACGCCATCTCGTCGAGCAATTCCCCGCTGCCGTCCGTTGACCCGTCGTCGACGCAGATGCACTCGACATTGGAGTGGCTCTGATTAAGTATCGAGCGTACGCAATCCGCCACATACGGGCGAACGTTGTACACCGGCACGATGAACGAGACCAGCGGTTCGCCGGTCATCGGCCCGCGCCTTTCATCCAGCCGGGGCGGCGTTTTTCAATTACCGCGATGAGTTCCGCCGCCTTGTTCCGCGGCGAAATCGCCTCCGCCGCCTTGAAAGCGTTGCCGGCGATCTCGCGGTAATAATCGCCGTCGGTTGCCGCCCGCTCGAGTTTATCGGCGAGATCGGCGGCGTCGGCGCGGCTGAAAGCGAAGCCGCAGCCGTAGCGGTCTACAAGCTGCACTCCGCCCATGCCACGGCTCACCCCGAGCGGCGCGCCGCAGTTGAGCGCGTCGTTGACGCGCATTCCCCACGGTTCGTCTCTGCCGCACGCCACGTACAATGAACACGTCTCGTACAGTTTAATCAGCTCTTCAATCGCCACGAAACCCGGCAACTCCACCGGCAGCCCGCATCCGGCCGCTTTGCGCCTGACCGTCTCAAGCAGTTCGCCGTTCTGGGTTATCACCGCGCGGTATTCGACGCCGCGTTCTTTCAGCCGCCGGAGCGCCTCCACCAAAACGTCCGCGCCGCGGTGTCTGGACATGATGCCGGTCGCCAGAATCGTGAACGGGCGCCCCGGCGCCGTGCGTCTCACGCATTTCGACCCCGCTATCGGCGGCGGAAAATACCCGAACGGCAGTATTTTGTCGACCGGCCAGCCCGCCATCGCCGCGGCGTCGGTTCCGTCGCCGGAATAATTGACGAAAAAGTCCGCCGCTTTCACCACCTCTTTCATACGATGCGGCAGCAGCGTGCGCAGATAAACCGCCTTCGCCGCGCGGCGCCAGCCGTAAAACATGTTGCACGGCGCTTCGCACATGACGCCTACCCCGCAGCCGCGGCGCTTCGCCTCCACCGCAAGTTTGCGGAAAACCGGCGACGCCTGGCAGACGCAGAACAGATGGTTCCAGCCCGGATGCCCGTCGAGAAGCTTAAGCCCCCTTCCGAGATTCTCGCCGACTTCCACTATCGGCAGATCGTCGAATTCACTGCCGCTGAAGCCGACGGCGGTGCGCAGGGTGTTCTCGCCGATACGCCAAAGTCCGATGCACGCCGGAACCCCGAGCTGACCGATCAGTTCGCGGTACAACCCGAAAGTCGATCTGCAGTACGAACACGCCCAGATGAACAGCCCCTTCATCGCTTCACCCCCGGAACATCCGTGTAATGACGCCCTTTGAACCGCGCGGTATCCCACCGGCTGAGCAGCGCCGGCAGGTGATCCGCAGTCAAGAGCGACAGCGCCGTGTTCATCCCCCCCCTGAGCGGCGGCAGCTTCGCCGCGGTCATCTCGCGCTCGGCCTTCAACCCTGCCGCTTTTCTGCCGTCGCTCGCCGCCGACTCGGCGGTGAACGCACCCGCCGCGAACTTGCCGTCGGCGGAGAAGTTGTGGCCGCTCATCTTCGCTTCGGGATGCAGCCGCAAACCCCAAGCGTAACGTATGAACGGACGGAACGCTCTGCCTTCTTTCAGGGCGAACCGCAGCCAGAGGTCGGTATCCATGGTGTACCGGCAGCGCACATCCATGCCCCCCGCCCGGGAGAAAAGATCTTTCGTGAAAAACGACGACGGTCCGCCGACGTTAACCAACCCGCGAAACGCCCGCGTCCACGACATCCGGCGGCTCCGCCCGCATCTGATTACGCGCATTTCGGGATCGAGCCATAAGCACCCCCCCGTAAACCACTCCTGCGCGGGGAACTTCTCCGCCGCCGCCTTGAGTTCTTCGACCGTGCCCGGCAGCATCACGTCGTCTGCGTTGAGCCAGGTGAGAAATCTGCCGCGCGCCCGCGCAAAACCTTTGTTGAACGCGTCGCTCTGGCCCTTGTCCGGCTCGCTGACCCACCAGGCGATCTTGGCGCCGGGGGCGTTGGCGTATCTCTTTATCACTTCCACCGAATCGTCGGTGGATCCCCCGTCGACGATGATGAGCTCGAAATCGCCGCAGCTCTGCGAAAGAACCGACTCCAGCGCTTCCGGCAGAAAACGGCCGTAGTTGTAGTTCGCGATGACGATTGAGAGCAGCGGTGCCATTTCGTTCGCTACCTCACTGTCAACGCGGCGAGAATCACGCCCACCGCTCGCTTGATTTTCCACAAAACTCGCCCGACCATGCCCAATTCCAAAGCTCTGAATAGCTTGTCGTCGTCGGGGCAGACCTCCGAAGAATACCGCCCCAGCTGCCAAGTCGACGGCACCATCGTCGGAAAAGCGTGGTAAAGTTCTATCCAGCCGCGCTTCGCCCAGAACCGCCAGCCGTCGCTCGGCGTGCACACCGGGTAGTTGCGTTTCAGCAGTTCCGCCGCCGCGGTTTTCGTTATTACGTACGCCTCGGTTGAGCTGTCGCCCGCCGAACGCACGATCCGCCATTCATCCCCGCCCTTCTCGGCGGAATAATTCGTCATCAGCACCACCTGGGCGCGGTTCGGATCAATCCATTTTTCAATTCGCCCGAGCTGCTCTTTGAAACGCCGGTCGAAAAGGAGATCGTCCTCCAGCACGCAGCAGCAGTTTTCGCCCGTTTCCAAAAAACGGCGGTAGGTTTTTAAATGCGACAGCGCGCACCCGATTTCGCCGTCGCGCGGCGCCGTGCCATTCAAGCACCACCATTTGAACCGGGCGACCGAGCGCCGCTTCTCATCTTCACCGAGACTTCTGCCGTAAACCGCGCTCACCCGCTCGAATTCTACGCCGAGTTCCGCCAGTTCCCGGCTGATGTCGGCGAGCCGCTCCGGATTCCGGTCGAGATTAACGAGAAAAACCTTCATCACTCCCTCGCCGATGTCAGGCTGTAGTCGAAAACCGTACCCGCGCCGAAAAACTTGTCGTCGCGGCACATCGCGATAAACGCCATAGGCACGAAGAACTGGTGCCGCGCCCCGAACGGCGAGCCGAACACGTTCCAGCAGGCGAGCACGAACAAGTAGGAGATAAATGTTGAATAGCTGCCGGCATACGGCATTCTCCGGCCCATAAACCAAAAAATCTGCATGTAGAAAAACACCCAGAAGCAGAAACCGACAATCCCTTCGCACGCCAACGAATTCATGATAACCGAATGGGCGCGCAGCATTTTACCACGCCCGATGCCGAAACTTTCCTTGACGCAGTAAAGTGCGTTATCCACGCCGGTGCGCCCTTCGATCGCGCCGCTCCCTTCGGAGAATTGCTTCTCGTATTTGCGTTTTTCGGCTTCGCCCATTGACCCCGAAACCGCCATGATTTTGTAACCGCCGAACACCGTCGCCAGGGCGAGGCAGCCGAGCATCACCATCAGAAACGGGCGGCGGCCGATTTTCCGGTAGATTTTTTTGCCGTAGGCGACGGCGCCCCCCACCAGCGCCGCGGCGCAGAACACGCCGAAACTCGACCGTGAACCGCCGTGAACCAACACCCAGAAGCCCGTCGCGAAGGTGGCGATGATTATGCCGAACACCGGGAATTTCCGCCACCAGAGAAATATCGGCAGCACGCAACCGAGCATAATGCCGCGCGCCAACTGCGGGTAAATCTGCTTTTCAAGCAGCAGATCGACGCCGAGGCCTTCTGCGCCAAAATCACCCTGGGTGGCGAACGCCTCAAGCGCCCCGTTTCTGAAATGGTAGAGCCCTATCCACCCGCCGATGCCCGCCCCGACGATGTACCACATGAATGCCATCGGGCTTTTCTTCAAAAGCACGTACGACGCCGACAACAGTGCCCACGAAGAACCGATAACCACCACGCATTTCAGCCAGAACTTTGCATCGTAAAAGTTAAAAGCATTCGCGACCATCGCCGCGAAAGTCCAGGCGAACGCCCATTTGAGCGACATCCGCATATACTTGCCCATCTCGCCCCAGTACATTCCGATAACCGGTATCGCCACGGCGTAAGCGACCATATCGAACATCGCGATAAAGCCGAGCCCGGGTATGCGCAGGTACAATTCGCCGCCCACCCCCGCGAGAAATGCTGCCAGGGCAACGGTCGGGCCGCCTCTGTTCCTAAACGCCATTCCGTCAGATCCTCTCTCCGATTATGTAACGCGGCCGGCGCTTGCTCTCCAGATACGTCTTGCCGACGTATTCGCCGATCACCCCGAGCGACACCAGCTGTATGCCCCCGAAAAGACACACGCACACCACGCTGCTCGACCAGCCCGGCACCACCGTGCCGCGGATGTACGAAACCACCACCCAGGCGAGCATCACGAACGCCAGCAGCGACACGACCGCCCCGAACAGCGTGATAAGCCGCAGCGGTCTTATCGAAAGCGAGGTTATGCCGTCCGCGGCGAAGCCCGCCATTTTCGCGAGGGGATAGTGGCTCTCGCCCGAGACGCGCTCTTTTCGCGTGTAATAGACTTTGGCGGACTTGAACCCCACGAGCGGGAACATGCCCCGCAGAAAGAGGTTGACTTCGCCGAACCTTTCCAGCTCCGTCAAAACCCGTGCGGTGGCGAGCCGGTAGTCGGCGTGGTTGAACACCACCTCGCCGCCGAGTTTGCGGACGAGTTTGTAGAACAGTTCGGCGGTCGTGCGCTTGAACCAGGTGTCGGTTTCGCGGTTGTCGCGGCAGGCGTAGACTATTTCAGCGCCTTTGGCGTGTTCGGCGAGCATAGCGTCCATCGCTTCGATGTCGTCCTGCCCGTCGCAGTCCGCCGAAATCACGACGTCGGCCGTCTGCTTCGCCTCCATAAGCCCGGCGAGGAGCGCGTTCTGGTGGCCGCGGTTGCGGCTGAGCGAAACGCCTTTGAACGCGGGGTCTCCGGCGTGCAGCGATTTTATCACCTCCCAGGTGTCATCGCCCGACCCGTCGTCCACGAACATGATGAAGCTGTCCGCGCCGACGGCGCCTGACGCCTTCAGCGACCGCAGTTTGGCCATGAACGCCGGCGCCGTATTCGGCAGCGCGGCGGCTTCGTTGTAGCATGGCGCTACTATCGCAAGAGTCGGACAATTCATATCATGCCTCTGACATCTGAATATTATACCATACTTTACTGTCTTACAGCCTGCCGTTCATTATTCTGGTCGGCAACGGAAGCAATTTCTTTCCCGCCGCATACATCGCCGTGCACAGCGAGAGATTCACCGCGAATACAATCCAAGTCGAAAGAACCGAAACCCCCGGCCAGGTCAGAAACTCCGCCGGCATCGCCGAATAAAGAAAGTTGACCACCTTGCAAGGCACCCACCCTGCGGTGTTCGAATGTATCGCGAACACGAAAAACGCGCATTCGCACAAATATCTTCCCGCACTGTTTTTCATCACCGCGGCGAACCGGTCGGCGAAAATGAACCAGAAAAGGCTCTGCAACCCGAGCAGCAATCCGTTCCTCGGCCAGTACCAGCCAAAACCGCGGTTCACCAGCGACAGCAGATACACAATCGAAATCGGCAGCCACCACTTGCGCGCGAACTGGCAGATGTCTTTGCCGCGAATCGCAATAACCGCCCCGGTCAGAAAAGAAAACATGGCGAAAGACGGCGTTATCTTCCACAGTTTGTCATCCACCCCGAGTGCGGTGGAAGCCACGCACCACGCTGAAACCGCAATGATCGTCAATATCTGACCGGTCGTCCTGCGTATGGCGAAATACACGATCGGCGACACCGCGGTGAAAATCAGCAGCGTCCGCACATACCAGAAGGTCGCCAAAGTCGTCCCTTCCTTCGCGCAGAAAACCGATCTCACCGCCCATTCAAGCGTGTATTTCGGGTTGTGCACGACGCCGAACAGCATGCCGACGCCGACGATCAGCACAATCCCCCAGTTTACGAGCAGAAGCGGCGCCGCGAGGCGCTTGCACCTGCTCCAGAATTTGTGCCTGATCGTCTCGATCGAATACCCTTTCATCATCAGATATCCCGAAAGACAAAACAGCGTCGGCAGCGTCCAGGTGATGCACACCTGAAATCTGATTAACCGTCTTTCAAGTAAACCGACGGCAACGCCGGCCAGGGGATAATACGTGTGGTGAAGCACTATCAACGTGTTGAGCACGGTTCTCAGACCGTCTATAGCCTGCGAACGGCCGTTCATTTCACTCCGTGCTTCCAGAGAATGGAATTGCCGGAAAGCAGCGGCTCGACTTCATATCCGTACCGTTCGCAGAGAATGTTCTCCAGATACCGGTTTTTCTTCGTCACGAAAACCGCTTCCGGCAGTTTATCGGGGTTGATCTCCCAATACCGCTTCAGCCGGTTGAGCGAATTGGTTCCCGGCCCGGTCAACCACGACGAATACGCCCCCACCCCCTTGTCGGACGCGAGGTACAACCACTGATTGGGGTGATCGAGGTATAAAACGTTTTTAACCCTGTCATTGCCCCTTATTGCAGCGGTGTCGCGGTAAAGTTCCGCGTAAGTTCCGGCGGCCGACGGCGAAAATTTGCACCCTTGGTTCGGCCCCTCTTGAACGATTTTTACCGTCGCAGGGTCTCTCATCAACGGCTTCATGATCGTATACTCGGCAAGTATCGCCATGTGAACCGTCATCAGGCAAATCAACACCGCCGCGAACCCGCCCCCCAGCCTGCCGAGAACCACGGCGATCACAACCACCGCGGGCACCATCATCGCCTCGGCGGCGAGCGACATCGCGTACAGCCCCATGTTTGACGCGAACGAAATTGCGGCCACGTAGGCGAAGCCGGGCAGCAGCGCTTTGATCATGACCGCGTCGTCGCCGCCGCGGTTCAGAAACGCCGCCGCCCACGCCGCCGTCATCGGCAGCAGCAGCATCAGCGGATTCAGGCTCACCATCGGCTGCACGCGGTAATAAACATACAACCCCAGCACCGGCGCGGAAATGAGAACGAGATGCATCAGCGCCCTTTGCCCGCGCCTTGCGTCCGCCCACGCGGCGCAGATTGCAAACAAAACCCCGCCCATGAGGATCGCGTGACCGACCGCTAAATCGTGCGTTATGAACAGCAGATGTGCGACGATGTTTCGAATGAGAATGAATAACGACGGCCGCGGATGCTGCGGATCGTCGAACATGCAGGGCAACGCCTCGGAAATGTCAGCGACCGACAGTTTGCACGCGAGCCACGTCAAGGCGATTGCCGCCACGATTGCGCACCCCGCCGAAACCTTCAGCAATTCTTTGCGCCTCTTAACCGCCGCGAAGATGAAGTAGACGGCGAAAAACACCGCCAGATACGGGCAGCACATTGCGGCGCAGGCGAAAAACACACCCGCCAGCAGTAAATCAACGTTGCGCCTGACGCCGGCCGTTGCATAAAAAGTTATCGCCAGCATCATCGTTATCACCCCCAACTTGTTGTAGCCGAAGCTGAAGCCGCCCCAGGGCGGATAAAGCGCGATCGCCAACGCTCCGAGGCTCGCCCCCAGAACATTGACTTTGCGCCACCGGCTCCAAACCGTTAACAGCGCCGCGAACCACACCACAACGATGAGGCGGTTCATAATCAGAAAAATCCCCGCCTCGGAACCGAACAACTTTCGGTAAACCCACAGCGCCGGCGCTGCGAACATACCGTAAAAAACCGAGACGTGCCACTCGTGCCTGAACGGCAGATCGCCGCCCGCGATGCGCCACGGTTCAACCAGCACGAAGGCGCCGTCGGGGGAAAGTCCGCCAAAGGAGCTGCTCCACCATCCGAGGGCGCCCGCCCCCGCCATCAGCGCGAAGAAAACAAAAAGCCATGGCCGCCTGCTTTTCACTCACGCCTCCTGATGGCTCGGCACGCGCTTTTCAGGCGGCGGCAGTTCGCGCCAATCGCCGTAGATTATTTCAAGGTATTTCTCCCATTCGCGGGGGCAGGGCATTTTCACGCCCTCGAACGGCAGATAAACCGGCTCGCCCATCGAAGCGGACGAAAGTTTGCGCATTTTCAGCCGTCTGCCGTCCGCCAGATACGATTCCACCGCCGGCGCGGAGTCGTAATCCCATCTCATCAGCCATTCTTCGAAACGCACCCCCCGCTCCCGCTCGTTTTCGGGAATTCTCCACAACGCGGCCACCGCCCGCCAGAATGGGCGCGTGTACCACGGCCTGGTAGAAAGCGACGCCGCGTGGCGCCAGACGGTTCTGCGCAGCGCCCACCAGTAGAAAGGCAGCGCCGCGCACGGCATACCGTCCATCGGTATGATATCTATGAACACCCCGCCGGAAAGGTTGAGCCCGACCGCTTTGGCGATGGCGGCGACCTTTTCGTCACGAGTTTCCACTACTTTGCCGAACATGCACCTGAATTTATCCTGCGGCGTCAGCGAACGGAAATCGAAGCCACGCAGATGCGGCGGCAGCTCCTTCGCGTACAAGTCGAAGAACTTGCGGTAGTCCCGGCGCGGCATTGCGACGTCGAAATCGTCGTCCCACGGTATGAAACCCTTGTGCCTCGCCGCCCCCAGCAACGTGCCGCCGTAAATGTAATACCGCAGCCCGTGCCTATCGCATATCTCGGCGAAAGCCCGGTACATGTCCAGCATCGCGTCCCAAAGCGGACGAAACGCGAACTTTTTCTCTTTCGGTTCCATGCCTGTATTATATCATTTCCCGCCGCGCATCTGCGGCCTGACCCGCAAAAGGCAGTTAACCCGGAACAAATACGCCATTCGCAACAACCTAAGGAACAGCGGCGGTTTGCAGTTGCGCTTGCGCCAAACACTGACATACGGGTATTTAAACCGCCCGAATGCGACAAAATCAGCTACCGCGTTGTAAATCTCTTCATCCTGCCGCACGACGTTCAAATCAAATTCAGCCAATTCCTCGTTACTTAAAAACTTCGCCCCCCTGATCAAATATGCCGAATAAATCATCCCCAGCCGGTACAGTACGCTGTTGCGAAGATACTTGGCGTTCTCCTCCGGCAGGCGGTTCTTGTTTTCGGCGTAAAATTTCACCATTCGCTCCACTATGCCGAGCTGCTGCGGCGTGCTCTTCAAATAAATCAGCGGATCGCACGTCTGCCCTTCGCGACCGATTAAATACTTGTAAACCACCTTGGGAAAGTACGTCATCTTTCTGACCGCCGCGAACGGATAGAATATCCATTCCTGGTCGGTGTAGGAGACGCCTTCGGTTTGCCGGTAACTGGTCTTGAGCAGATTTGCCGTCTTGTGCGCCGCGGCGTGCATCCACGTGCGCCACTTGTAACCAGTGCAGAATCTGCCCAGCGGCACCGCCCCGCCGCATGGAATATCATACCGCCAGGTGTTAAAAACCCGCCCGTCCTCATAGACGAAGTCGAAGTCGTTGAGCACGAAATCGGCCGCACCCTCCCCTTTCGCGGCTTCCATCTCGAGAAAGCGGAGATAATCGGAGAAGTTCGCCGTCTCGAACCAGTCGTCGGCGTCGAGAATCTTGACGTAAGTTCCCCGCGCCGCCGGCAGCGCGGCGTTTATGCAGCTGCCGTAGTTGCCGTTCGTCTTGTCGATAACGCGAAAGACGCCCGGCTGTTTCGTTTCGAATTCATGCGCGATTGCGCTGGTGCGGTCTTTCGACCCGTCGTTGACGACCAGCACTTCGAACTTGTCCGCGAATTCAGGCTCGGCGGATAAACTCCCGAGGCACTTCGGCAGATAAGCCTCCATATTGTAGCTCGGAACTATCACCGAAAGGATTTTCTTGTCTGTTCCCATGATTTATCCTCAGAGGATCACCGATGGAACACGACTCGTTTTACGAATCGCTTAAAATGTCGATAGGAATATGCTATCGCAGACAACTGGGCCTCACACGCATAACCATAGTACGACCTCCCCATCTCCAAAATGTCCGAAGTCGCCGGTCCTCCTGCAATTTGTACGCCTGGGTGACGCTCAAGGCAATCATTCAATATAGCAAAACGATCCTTGGGGTATTCATCATCCCCATCAAGGAAGGCAATGAATTCACCCTGTGCCTCCCTAATTCCGGCGTTCCGCGCCGCACTCACCCCGGCATTCTGTCTGTGAAACACCTTGAACCGCGGATCTTTTCTGGCATACTCATCAAGAATCTTTCCGCTATCATCCGAGGAACCATCGTCCACGCAAATAGCCTCCCAGGCCGTGAATGTCTGCGCCTTGACCGAGTCCAAGCATTCTCCAAGGTATTGCGCAACATTGTACACCGGAATGATAACTGGGAATTTTGGCATGATGAATGAAACTTTAGGCATGTAGAAAAACCTCCCTACAATTCATTGCGCTATCATGGTTTTTTCGAGAAATGGTCTGCGCACCACTCTATTCTGCTATAGATCATCGGGACACCGTCCGCCGGATCGGAAACACCCTCGACCGCCCCGAGCGAACAGTACATCGCCACGCGTTCCGAACCTGCATTGATATCGTTGCGAAGCGCAAGCAACGCAGTTGTCTTGCCGCACTGGCGCTGCGCATAAATGACGAAGTACTGCTCCTTGCGGATGAGTGAAGCGACTTCCGGCAACCTATCGGCTGCGGAAAGCATATAATGCTTAGCCGAATCGCACGGTCCCGCGATGTTGAAAAACCTTTCCATATCTGCCCTCACCAACTCTCTGTGGCGCATATTATAGCATAAACCCGCCAGGAAAGAAACCGCCGTTTCGGAAACCGCCGTTTCGTCCGACGGTGTTTCTTCGACCCGGCGAAAATGAAATGAGCGTTGTCCGCGAACTGCACGTAACTTCTGAGCAGCGCCTCCAAGGTTGGCGTTCTTCATGCCGCCATTCATACCATAAATTTCCAATCCAGGACGAAAATTTCGTCGCGAACTTTTCGTCTCTCCGTAAAGAAAGCCCGGCAACCGCCGGCAGATGCTTGTCTTAAGATTTTCTTAAGTTTCGCTTAAGATTCGCTTAAGACACAATTCCGGCGGATTTGAGATAATCGTCGCATGAACGGATCTCTGCTCTACGTCTGCGGAGCGCTGGCGGCCGGGGAATACGCCGCGTCGCTGGCGCCGCAATTCTCGGGAACGTGGCCGGCGCTCGCCGCCGCCGCCGCGCTGACGGCGCTGTTCGGATACGGCCTGTCGGCGCGTGGGTGGCGCTTCGCGGCCGTTTTTCTCGCCGGCGCCGCGCTGTATTTCTCGGCGGCGACGGCGGACGAGAAACTGTACTTCGAAAAACCGTGGCTGCGCAACCGGCGTCTCGCGCGGGCGGAGGAAAGCACTGGCGCGCGCTGGGGGGCGGCGAGGAATGAATTAGCGCGGCGGGCGGCGATCGGCCTGGAGCGGGACGCGGAGACTGCCGCGCTGAACCGCGCGATACTCTTCGGCGGTCGGTCGGGGCTGCCGCGGCGGATGAAGCGGGTGTTCGAAGAATCGGGCACCATGCACGTATTCGCGGTGTCGGGGCTGCACGTGATGGCGGTGGCGCAGACGCTGGTGTGGATGACGGCGCTGCTGGCGGTGCCGAGGCGGTTCGCGGGGGCGGCGGCGCTGCCGGCGGTGTGGGGGTACGTGTTTTTGATCGGGTGCAGACCGAGCGCGGTCAGGGCGGCGCTGATGGCGACGACGTATCTGCTCGCGCCGGTGTTCTGGCGGCGGGGGAATCTGCTGAGGTCGTGGGGGGTGGCGTTTCTGGCGGTGCACCTTGCGCGGCCGGGAATGATCAACGACACGGGCTCGGCGATGTCGTTTCTGGTGATGCTGGCGATCGGGCTGGTGTGTGAAAACGTCAGCGGGGCGAAGGCGCTGTGGGTGACGGCGGCGGCGTGGGCGGCCGGCGCTCCGGTGGCGGCGCACGTCTTCGGCCGCATCACCCCCGGCGGAATACTGGCAAATCTGCTGATGCTCGCCGCGGCGGGCTGCTCGGTGACGACCGGGGTTTTCGGCATCGCGGCGAGTTTCTTCTCGGAACATCTCGCCGCTCACCTTAACAACCTCTCCGCCCTCTTCACCAAAGCCATGCTCGCCACCGCCCAGTCCGTCGCCATCATACCCGGCGCAACCATCTCCGTTCCCAACTGGTCCCTGCCCCAGTGCGCCGCCTGGTACGCCGCACTCGCCCTCGCCGCCTTTCTCTACCGCTCAGTCCGCTCCCGCACCGCCATCTAATCTACCGCACGAACAGCATCAGCCCCGGCCCCTGCCAGTAAAACCTGCCGACGCCGAGATCGCCCGGCGCGACGAGCGTGTCATACGCCGCCGCCCAGCCTTTTCCCCCGCGGTGTTCGAGCGACTCCACCTTCACGACGTGGTCGAACATCAGCGCCCGCGGCAACCCGGCGCCCGACGCCTCCATCATCACGTCGCGTATCTTCATGTTTTCCTTGAACGCCGCCTGGGCGCGTCCGCCGATCACGAACTTGACGTTGGCGAAATCGGCGGCGGCGTTCCACCCTGCAACCGGGAACGGCGTCATCACCATCGAGCCGAACGAATGTGTTTCGCGGCGACCGGTAACGTAGAGCGTTCCGAAACCGTCCGCTTCGTCTCCGCTCTGCAGATAGACGGTGCCGGCCGAGCCGGAGGGGCGGTCGCCTTTGCCGGTCGTGCCCCACGCCCGGATCTCGCCGCTCCAGCCGGAGAAATCGCCTTCGGTCAGTTTAACCGCGATGCGTCCGCCCGAAACCGCGCTGTTGCTATCGACCAGTTGCGTTCCGGCGTCGGCGGAAATCGACCCGCCGCCGACGAGCCGCCCCGCCGTTATCCAGACGCTGCCTCCGGTGCCGACGTACCAGTTGCCGTTTTTGGAATTGGCGGTGACGGATCCGTCGAGGGTGAGGGTTCCGCCGACCGCGAGGCGAACGGCGCCGCCGGCTTCGTTGCCGACGTCGCCGCTGCGGCTGCAGCTGCCGGGGTGGATCGGTTCGAAGACAGAACCGTAGGCCGCCACGCCGGCGGAACCGATTGCGGCGTGCGAAGGCCCCCCAGGTGCGGATGACGAGCCGCCGACATAGCCGAGCCCGCCTTGGCAGGCGCGGTTGAAGCCTTTGCCGTCCACATTCACGGCGCCGCCCGCTTCGACGGTCATGTCGCGGGCGACGGCGAGGAACAGGCGGTTGGTGACGGGGCCGGGCAGCGAGGCGACAACGTCGTGGGTGAGCGTGCCGCCGCTGCGCACGATCACGGTGTGGCCGACGGTGCACGGCGCGGTGAGCGACAGCGTGGCGCCGTTTTCGACGGATAGCGATTCGGCGACGGCGAGGGTGTTCGTGGTTCTGCCCACCGAGACGGAGCCTCCTTCTATCTGAATTTCGCGCACCGTCCACGGCGCGGAGAGGGTTACGGCGGCGTCGCTGCCGAAGTAGACGAGAGAAGAAGCCGAGGGGACGGTGCCGGCCGACCAGCACGCGGCGTTGGTGAAGTTGCCGCTCGCGCCGCCTATCCAGCGGTGGAAGGTGCCGCCGAAGGTCCAGTTGGAGTTGCCGCCGGAGTCGGTCGCCGGCGCATAGTCATGCAGTGTGAGGCGCGTCGCGGCGGAATCGCCCACCACAGCCCCCCGCACCCGCGCCTGCCGCGACACGTCGATCATCCACTGCGAACCTGACGCGGCGCTCGCCAGGGTGAGGGCCGCGGCGCCGCCCGCGTCTCCGTTCGCGTAGAAGTCGGTGGCGGTTACGGTGCGCCCGGCGGCGAACGCCACCAATACCGGCTCGACCGCCGAGATGTGGAACTGGTAGGCGCTGAAGCCGTCGGCGAGCGTAAGCGAACCGCCGCTCTTTTCGATGCGCACGATGTGGAAGGCGTTGCCGGCGGGGTTGAACGACTGCGCGAGACCGCCGGTTAAGACGAACGTGGAACCCGCCGCGGTGAAAGCGCCGGTCAGGGCGATCGACGGGCCGGACGCCTCTATGCGTTCGGCCGCGGTGCAGACGAGCGACCCGGCGACGGACATGAGGTTGGTGACAGTCAGGCAGTAACCGGCGAGGTTGAGCGACGCGCCGGAGCGGATGTCGAGGGAGTTCAGCGCGACCGCCCCGGCGAGAACCGGCTGATTGCCGGCGTCGCCGGGTATTATCACCACGTCGGTGTCGACGGGGGTGCGCGAGAGGTCCCAGTTGTCGGCATTCGCCCAGCTGTCGTCCGCCGAACCGTTCCAGGTGATTTCTTCGCCGACGACGACGGACGAGAACGACCAGTTGAGGTTGTTGCCGGAGTCGACTGAGTTAAGGGCGGGCACCAGTATGCCGCCGGGGGTCAGGGCGTCGGAGTCTTTAACGTCGGCGCGGGAGATGTCGATGCCGGCCCCGGAAACGACGTCGAGCAGCCAGGCGGCGCCGTCGGCCGTCGAGCGCAGGTTCACCGCGGCGGAGTCGTCGCCGGCGATGATTAAACTACCGCCTGCGATGATGCGCGTGAGCGAGCCGGCGGCGGCGAATTTAATGGTTTTAGAGGGCGCGGTGCACTGGAGGATGGCGAATTCGTTGGTGCCGGTCACGGTGCTGACGACGTCGGCGTCGATGAAGCTCACCGCGCCGCCGGCGTTGTCGGCGTCACCGGTTTCGGCGATGAAGGCGTCGCGGCCGGCGGCGGAGCGGATCCAGTCGCCTCGCACGCTCAAGACGCCGTTCTGGGCTACTCTCAAAACGCCGTTAGTTTCGAAGATGACGTTGTCGACGTCGGCGTCGGTAACGTCCGGGCCGATCGTGGCGCCGCCTTCGCGGTAGTCTGAATCGCGGTTGCGCACGAAAAGCGCGGCGTTGGTGACGCCGCCGACGGTATAGGAGAGATAGGTGGTGCCGCAGGGTCCGGTCGGTTTGTAGCGGCGCAGCGAAGCGTTGTTGCCGAGACCGCCGCCGGGGGCACCGATCTCGCCGCCGGCGGCGCAGAAGGCGTCGAACGTTTCGTTGTCGCGGGTGAGGTAGACGGCGACGCGGCCGCCGCTGCCGGAGCTGGTGCTGGAATTGGAGCAGCCGCCGCGGGCGATGATTTTACCGGCGCCGGCGAGCGAGGCGGCGTCGATCCATATGCTGCCGCCCGCGGGGGAGTAGGCGCCGCCGTTGTAATAGCCGCCGTCGGAGCTGACGGTTCCGTTCACGGTCAGCGTGCCGCCGACCGACAGCCGGACGCGTCCTCCGCCGTAGCGCGAGGAGACTTTCGTGTCGCTGCCGAGCGTGACGGGGAATTTCACGGAGCCGTAGACGGCGGTGGCGGGGGCGCCCTTCGCCACGCCGCCGTGGGAACCGCCGCAGCCGGCGATCCAGCCCGGTCCCGCGCCGTAAAAGCCTTTGGCGTCGCCGTTGACCGACGCGCCGGAATCGACGCGCAGATCGCCGGCGACCCGCAGTCTGACGCCGTAGTCCATGTCGGTCGCACCGTTCAGGGCGTGGGTGACGGTCGAGCCGGCGAGCATGGTGAGCGAGTCGAGGGCGAGTTCGTATTGGCGCATGGTGACCGTGGCGCCGCCGCCGAGCGTGAGCGCCGCGCCGGTATCGCCGCAGGCGAGCGTCGAACCGGCGTTGAATACGGTGACGTTGACGTTCGAATATGCCGAACCGGCGGGTATTCTGAAAGCGCCGCCGCAGAGACGGATGACGCTGAGCGTCGCGTTGTGTCCGAGAAGTTTTCCTGCTTTGACCGTGACGCCGGGGTAGACGCCGAGGGCGGCTCCGTTGGTGACGCACACTTCGGAGAATTCGTATCCGGCGGTGTCGTGCAATTCGGTGACGCCCGAGGCGGCGCCGGCGGCAGCGAGGAGGAGCCGCCCGCGGCCGGGCAGGTCGGCGGCGGTTTCGAAGTAAATGGTGCCGGTGCCGGTGCCGGTCTTGCCGTTGAAAGCCGTAATCTGGCCGGTGAAGGCGGAGAAGTTTTCGCCGGGGCCGGTCAGCTTAAGCGCGATGCGGCCGCCGCCGCCGGCGTTTTCGCTTCTGGGGGCGGCGCCTCTGGCGGAGATGGAACCGCCGCCGGAAATCGCGCGGGCGGTGATGAACACGATGCCGCCGGCGCCCTGATAGTCGCCGGAGGCGGTAACGCTGTCGGCGCTGACCGTGCCGTCGAGCGTAAAGGCTCCGGCGACGGAGAGCCTGACCGCGCCGCCGCCGGCCACGTCGCGGCCGCCCGAACCGATGGTGACCGGCGAAACGACGCTGCCGTAGCAGTTGCTCGAAGCGCCGCGACCGCAGCCGCCGTGCGAAGCGCTCCTGCCCTGCTGACCGAAGCCTGGACCCTGCCGCACCCTGAAGCCGGCGTTGTCCGCCGAAATCGACGCGCCCGCCGAGACGGTGAAATCGCCGCCGACGTTCACGATCAGCTGCATGGTGCCGCGGCCGTCGAGCCACGCTTCGGACGAACTGGTCAGCGAGGGGTTGCTGGAATGCGTCCACTTGCCGCCGGCGAGGGAGACGTCGCCGGCGATTTCAACCGCGTCGAGACCGGTGGAGAAAGTTATGGTACCGGTGTAGCCGGAGAGCTGCGTCCAGCTGTGGAGGTTGGTGGGCAGCGGCGAGGCCCACGTCAGGTCGCCGGAGGCGATGACGATGTCGTCGGCGGCGCTCGGGGTTACGTCCCAGACGCCGTCGGTGTAGGTGCAGGTCGCCGCGCTGGCGGACGGCGCGGCGAAAAGCGCCGCGAGCGCGGCGACCGTCGCGAATTTGATTTTTGCCATGGTTGACTCCTTTTCATTTCATCCGTTTTTAACGCGCCGCAGAGTGCGTCACCGCGGCATCATGAAACTGAAATACCAAATGCCTCCGGAGCCGGAGAGGGACTTGAATTTCACGGTGTTGGCGCCGGGGCGGAACTCGAGTTCGAGGCGGTCGTACACGCCGTAGGGGCCGTTGACCGGCCAGGCGTTGGCGGCGGCGAGGCGTTTCGCGGCGGCGGTGAGTTCGACCGGGGTGGCGGAGTCCGGTATGGCGACGGTGGCGCCTCGGCAGAGACCCGCCGCCGCGATTGCCGCGGCAGTGCAAAGAATCGAGTTCATGAACCCATTATACCAAAAAAATCACCAGTCCGCCACCGCGACAACCCGCCGCATCGAAAACAACCTGCCCGCGATTGATTCACTCACAATTCGCGCTGGTGCAAGTGTGCTACTCCCCGAGCCCCATGTAGACTCTTCGGTACGCATTATCTTTTGCCGCGGCCTGCGATTCTTTCCGGCCAGTCCGGCAGATATTTAGCCGCCCCGTCGACGATGACGAGCCCGGGCGCGTCGACGGCGGGACAGGCAGAATCGAATTCGCCGCAGTGGACGCGCACCCGCGAGTCCGCCTTCGCGGTTTCAAGCCATTCCGCCGGCTGACGCGGCGAAAGCACGGCGATGCCTTCGAGCGACCGGAATCGCTTCATCGCGGCGGGGCCGCCGTCCGCGGCGCCGCCGCAGACGGTCAGATACCGTGCGTCCTCCGGCACCGCAAGGGGTGAATCGGCGAAGCCTGCGGCGGGGGCGCCGCAGGAACGTCTCCACACGCGGCCGAATGTGTCGCCGCCCAGCACCGCGCCGTCGCAGACGACCCAGCATCGCGGCCGCCCTTCACCGACGAGCGTGACATCCGCCGAAGCATCGCGGAATACGCGTGCGGCGGAGGCTGGGCGTGCAATTCGGCCGGTGACTTCCAGCAACACGGCGGCGGCTATTCCGCCCGCGGCGGAGACGACGGCGAGCTTCGCGGCGTTTCGGCGCCCGACGCCGGCGGCGGCCGGTGCGAACGACGCAGCGGGGATGATCCAGAGCGTCCATTCCTCAGCCACGGTGCTGAAAAAGGAGGCGACGGCGAACGCCGCGAGCTGCGCCATGGGGTGCACGTCGCGGCGGCGTTTCAGAAACGCCGCCGCGACGAGAAAGGCGAATATCCACGCGGCGAAATAAGCGGCGCGGCCGACGCGGCCGAATTC
>JAGCAM010000067.1 GCA_017652705.1 Kiritimatiellia bacterium
CGGCGGCAGCGTCATCGACTGCGCCAAAGCCGCCGCAGCCGCGGTCGACCACCCGGGCGACCCGTGGGATTTCTTCCGCGGCGGAACCGGCGTCTCCGCCGCGCGCCCCGTCGCCGCCGTGCTCACCCTCCCGGCCGCCGGTTCCGAAGGCTCCGCCTCCTGCGTGATCAGCAACGACGCCGTCCGCGCCAAACTCGGCATCGGCTCCGACGCACTCCGCCCGCGCATCGCGATCATGGATCCCGAGCTGACCTTCACCCTGCCGCCGTTCCAGACCGCCGCCGGGGTGACGGACATGACCGCCCACATCTGCGAGCGATATTTCAGCGGGCAGGGCCCCGCGCCGGTTTCGGACAACATCGCCGCCGCGCTCGTGCGCACCCTCCGCGACGCCGCCCCGCGCGCGCTGGCCGATCCGCGCGACTACGAGGCGCGCGCCGCCATCATGTGGGCGGGCACCCTCGCGCACAACGATCTCACCGGCTGCGGAAGGGGCGCTTCGCCGAGCGTCCGGGCGGGCGGATGGGAAAGCCACGCCCTCGAACACGAGCTCTCGGCGCTCGACCCGAAAATCACCCACGGCGCCGGCCTCGCCGTGGTGCTGCCGGCGTGGATGCGCCACGTCATGCGCGCCGATCCCGGGCGGTTCGCGGCGTTCGGGCGCGACGCCCTCGGACTCGCGCCGTCAGGTGACGTCGTGAACGACGCCGAAGCCGCGGTCGACGCCCTGCAGGCGTTCTTCATTTCAATGGGCATGCCGCGTTCGCTCGCCGATTTCGGGCTCGCCACGGACTGCATCGGCGGTCTCGTCGAATCGATCGGGCGCACGAAAGGCCGCGTGTTCGGCGCATTCGCCGAACTCGGCCCCGAAGACGTCGCCGCCATCTACAGAAGCGCTTTCGACCAGCCATGTCCCAAGTACCGCGGCTGACGTCGCGCACGACGCCGGTTGTAGCCGAGCGGGGACGGATTTGGTAGAATATCCGCGATGGAAGCGAGACCGTCAAAATTTCTTGTTGTGGGCAACGGCAACATCACCAAGGCGTTGCTGGCGATACTTGATTCACTCGGCGAAAACCGGGCGATATCAGTCTGCGACATCAAGGACGGCCGTTCCGGAGAAGAAACGATAGCCGGGCGCAGCGGTGAATTCGACGCCGTGATCAACCTTTCGTCAGCCCCCACCGGTCCGCTCATCGATCTCTGCGCAAGACACGGCCTGCCCTATATGGACGCCGCGTTTGAATGGATCGGGTCCGGGCAATACCCGGCGGAACGCTACGCGGCCGAACTGTGGAACGATCTCAGGCCGCGCCCGGAGATACCAGTGCTCCACGGTTTCGGCATGAACCCGGGGCTTGTCGAGGCGATCACCGCCATTTACGCGCCGGGGCGCCCCCACCTCGCCGTCGAATTCGACTACGACACCGCCCGGGCGCGTCCGGACGCGCCGGCCGTGTGGGGCACGTGGAGCCCGGCGACGTTCTTCGAGGAGACCTACGAAGTGCCCGGCACCGTGTCGGTTCCCGGCGAGCTCTTTCTGCCCGTCCCCGAGGCCCTGCACCACCATCTCCGCGTGCCGACCGCGGACGGGACGTTCGATTTTTCCGCGGTGGTGCACGACGAGACGGCGTACATGACGCTGGCGGACGCGAACTGCCGCGGGGCGGTGTTCCTTTACAGCGCCCCCGCCGCGCTGAAGGAGTACTTTTCGTCGCACCCCGGTCTCAGCCCGGCCGAACGCGCCGCAGTTCCCGTGGTCCACGACCTCGAAGGCGGGGAAACCGTCGGCGTCGCCTTCTACGACGGGTCGGAAAACGTCCGCTGCGTATTCAATCACGCGGACCACGCGCGCGTCTTCTCGCGGCTCGGCGTGAACGGCACCTGCTGGCAGACGGCGTGCGGCGCCTACGCCGGCATGAAACTGCTCGCGGCGGCGAAACCCGGCGAATCGCTGACGGTTTCCGCCGCGATGCGCACCGCCCCCTACCGAGAGATCGTCATGGACGCGCTTGAACGCGTCGGCTTCAGCTTAGAAAGCCGCGACGGGCTCGTCACCGCCGACGCCATCCGCCGGACGGTGCTGCCGCTTTTCGGCGGCCGCGCCGGCAAGGAGTTCGCGGCGTGACGGGCGGCGTTTCATTCGCGCGGACGGAGTTCAGGAAACTCCTCAAGGCGTCGACGGCCTCGGTGGTCGTCTGGTTTCTGATGCTGGTTTCGGACTCCATCATCGTCGGGCATCTCATCAGCACCGACGCCATCGCCGGCATCGGGGTGGTGATTCCGTTCGTGACGACGGGTTTCTTTTTCTCCTCGCTCATCGCCTGCGGCGCGGCCATCCTCTTCTCGCGCCACCAGGGCGCGTTCGACAGCCGGCGCGCCGCGACGGCCACGCGCACCGCATTCGCCGCCGCCGCCGTCACCGGGGCGCTGCTCGCCGGAACGATGTACCTTATACGCGACGCCTACTTCGACTGGGTCGGCATCGGCGCCGCGGTGAGGGTGCACGCGGCCTCCTACTGGCGGTGGCAGACCGCGATTCTGGGAATCATGCCGGTCAGCTACCTCATCGAGCATCTCGTCACCGCGGACGGCGACGAATCCGCCAGCATCATGGCGAGCGTCGGCAACGTGGTCTTCAGCGTGACGCTTTCGTTCGCGTTCGTGCTGTGGACGAAGAGCGCGGGCGGGGCCGCCCTCGGCGCGTTAATCGGCACGCTCGTCGATGACGCGATCGAGGCATCGCATCTCTGGAAGGCCACGAACGGGGTTTCGTTCCGGCCCGGATTCGACTTCGGAGAATTCCGGGAAATACTGACGCTGGGGCTCGTCGACGCGCTCGTCTACGTTTTCTGGGCGGCGGCGCTCGCGATACTCAACGCCTTCACGGTCGCCAAGTTCGGCGAACGGTATCTGCCGGTCGTCGCCATCGCCTTCGAGGCTCTGCAGATTTCGGTCGTCTTCGACGGCATCGGCGAAGCGTACAAGCCGGTGGCGGGGATGTACGCCGGCGAAGGCAACGCCCCCGCCCTCAGGTCGCTCACCCGCGACTACTTCCGTCTCGCGCTGGGGGCAGGCGCCGTCTGCGGCGCGGTCTGTTTTCTCGCGGCGCCGGTCATGCCCGCGGTCTTCGACATCGACGACGCCGCGGTCGCCGGCGAGGTGACGGTCATGTTCCGCTGGGTTTCGCTCGCGATGCCCCTTATGTCGGTTCTGCTCATGATGACGTCGACCCACCTCGTCGCCGGGCGCGTGCTGCTGCCGGTGGCGATAACCTTTCTCAAGGACTTCGCCGCCATCGCCGCGCTGCCGGTGCTGTTCGGTCTCATCGCGGGCGGGGACGCGGCGTCCGGCGTGCACGCCGGCATGGGGGCGATGTGGGCGGGGTTTCCCGCGGGCTTCGTGATTTCGCTCGCGGCCGTGCTCGTCGCCGTCAAGCTGCTGCGCCCCGACCGGTTCCCGTGGCTGCTGCCCGACGACGACGGCTCCACGCTGAACATTTCGCTCGCGATGGACACTGCCGACTCGGTGGTGACGGCGCGCGACCGGGCGGCGGCGTTTCTGGGCGAACGCGGCATCGGGCGGAAGGACGTGGTGAAGGCGATGCTGGTAATCGAAGAGACGTTGATGCTCACGCTCGAACGCAACCGCGGCTCGCGGACCGTCGCCGAAATATCGGTGTCGGTCAAAAACGGATCGGCCAGGCTGGTGACCCGCGACACGGGGAGAATCTCGGACGTCGCCCTGGAAGACACGCCGGACAGCTTCCGCGCGGTTTTCGTGAACGCGATGATGCAGGGAATCGTCGGGTTCAGCTATCTCGCGACGCTCAACTGCAACCGCTGCGAATACATCGTCGCGAGAACGTGAAGGCCCCGGGACGGACGGGCGGCGGCGCTATTCAAGCGGGGCGCAGTGCACGCGCCACGGCGGGCGGATGAGCCGCGAGCGGTGCAACGCGGCCCGGCGCCGGAAGTCGGCGTAATCCCTGACCGGCGCAGCGGTCCACATCGCCTCGGCGAAACCCAGCGTGCGCGGCCAGCTCTTGTACTCAAGCTGCGTCGCATCGAGCATGCGTTCCGTCCAGTGGCACGCCTCGCTGCCGAGCGCGTGGACTTTCGCGGCGGGCGGCATGCCGCGCGAAGGCTCCCAGGTGAACACGCGGCGGAGCGGCAGCGTGACGGGGCCGATCCAGGCCGAGTACGCAAAAGAATCGTCCGCGCAGCCCTGGGGCACCGAGAAATACGTGTCCTGCCAGGGCGTCACCACCGTGTCGAACCCGTTCGTCGCCGCCGCCATGGCCGGCCCCGCCCCGCGCCAGCTCTGGGCGATCGCCGTTTTCGGGAAAAGCTCCGCGTCGGCCGTCTCGCCGTAGCCGCCGACCAGGGCTTCGTCCCACACCATCGTCCTCCGGCCTTTCTTCGCCAGATACTCGCAGAAATGGCGCGTCACGCTCGACTGCAGATCCGTCTCGCCAGCGAGATTCTCGCGCTTGATGCGCGCCTGGCACTTCGGGCATTTCCTCCAGAACGTGCGCGGGCATTCGTCGCCGCCGAGATGCACCACGTCGGAGGGGAACAGCCCGCAGATTTCATCCAGAACGTCTTCGTAGAATTTCATCGCCGCGGGGTTGCCGGCGCACATCACTTCGTCGCTAATGCCCCAGCTGCAGCGCGGCACCCGCTCCTTGACCGATTCGGGGTCGCAGGCGAACTCGGGATACGCCGCCAGCACCGCTCGGGAGTGCCCCGGCACTTCGATCTCCGGCACCACCTTGATGTGCCGCGCCTCCGCGTAGGCGACGACGTCCCGTATCTGGGCCTGCGTGTAATAGAACGGGCCGTAAGGCGTGCCGTTGCTGCCCTCGTTCTCGCCGTACGGCGGGGAGTATGGGCGTTTCGCGGCGTATTCGACCAGTTTTGGGTACTTCTTGATTTCGATGCGCCAGCCCTGGTCTTCGGTCAGATGCCAGTGGAAGACGTTGAGCTTGTATTCCGCCATGAGGTCGAGAACGCGCTTGACGGTTTCAACGCCGAAGAAGTGCCGGCCTTCGTCGAGCATGTAGGCGCGCCAGGCGTAGGCGGGCCGGTCGGCTATTTCGCAGCACGGCCAGGTGTTGGCGCCGCCCATGAACTCGCGGAGCTGCCTGAACGTGGTCAAGCCCCTGAAAGCGCCTTCGTCGGTGGAGGCGGCGAGCGTCACGCCGTCCGCCGCGACGGAGAGCCGGTACCCTTCCGCCGGCAGCGCGGCGTCGAAAACCCTTTTCACCTCGGAGGCGGCCGAGGCGGCGTCGCCGCGGCACGTCCAGCAACCCGCCCGGCGGACAAAGCTCTTCGGCGCGGGAATCAGCGAATGGACGGCGTCGGCGGAACGGCGCGGCATCATAAGCGAGAGAATGCGGTCGCGGGCGCGGCGGCACTTGCCGGACTCCATGCTCGAACGCGCCGTCAGCACGACGCCGTAGAAGCCGGTTTCCGGATCGGCCAGCAGCGACTGGCCGGACCAGCCGGTGTGCGCCACCGACGCCGTCGACGCGCCGCCGGCGATTTTATCGACCGACATGTCAAAGCCGAAACTGCGCCTGACCGGGCCTTTTTCGTATCCGCAGGCAAGCACCAGGTCGTACGCCGCCCGCTCAAAGCAGCGGCGTTCGGTGAGATCGCGCGCGAATTTCAGCAGATCGCCCGCCGTGGAGAACATGCCGGCGTTGCCGATCGGGTGCGGCGAGACGAAATTCGCCCCGGGGTCGCTGATCTGGCCGGGGTCGCCGTTGTAGCCTTTCCACCGCTTCATCGAAAGGTGAACCGCCGACACCGGTATGTACGCCACGTCCGCGTCCTTCGGCAGCGGACCCCAGCCGCTGTCGTCCATGCCGAGCGGCTCGAAGACGTATTTCTTCGCGGCCTCGTCGAGTCTCAGCCCGGTCGCTTTTTCGATTATCCACCCGATGTAGATCATGTTGACGCAGGCGTACTCGTAATGCTCCCCCGGAGCCCACTGCGGACGCAGGTTCATGGCGGCTTTGCGGAACTCCCCGTAATCGCGGTGCGCCTGGTAGGCGTTGGACGCGTCGAACCCGCCGACGTGCATGGCCAGGTCGCGCACCGTGACGCGGCAGTTGCCGCCGGCGAGGACGTGGTCGGTCAGATAGTCGGTGAACGGCCGGTCGACGTCGATCCTGCCCTGGGCCGCCAGCCGGGCGCAGGTCATCGCAACCACGGTCTTCGTCACCGAGGCGCAGTCGAAGCGCGTTTCGGTCGTCGTCGCGCGCCGTTCCGGGGAGGTTGTCCTGTACCCCGCGGCCATCGGCTCGAAGCCGCCGGCCGCGACCACCGCGCCCGTGAAGTAGCCGGCCTTGATCTGCCGGTCGATTTCGTTTCTGACTTCTTCGCGGACGCCGCCGGGCGCCGCGGAAGCGAAGAGCGCGACCGTCGCCGCCATTGCCGCTGTCTTCATGTCGCTTTATTCCTCGTTGGTGAAACACGCCGCGGGAAGGCCGTCCGCGTTCCACAGATTTGCGTCGGACGGAAACGGGCTCCAGGCATAGCGTA
>JAGCAM010000068.1 GCA_017652705.1 Kiritimatiellia bacterium
ACGCGGCGGCCGCCACGGGCTGCCGTACGCCTTGTGCCACCCTTATCCCGGAAAATCCGGGCGACGGGTGCGGGATAAGGGTGTATTTACCCGCAGCGTCGCAGTTGAAAGGTTCGGGAGGTTGAAAGGTTGACACTTGTCGAATTCGTTCCGCCGACGCCGCACCCGCTGTGGAAGCTTTGTCCGCAGATGGGCATCACGGACGTCATCGTGAAGGTAAATCCCGATCTGACTGGTCTGTCCGACCCGTGGAAATACGAAACGCTCTCGTCCATCGTCTCTCGTCTCAAGTCCGCCGGCCTCAATAAGGACATCCCCCCCCCCCCCGCGCTTGTCGATCTGCTCAGGCGGCGTGTCAGCTGAACTTACGCAACCTTCATCCGCGTCATCAAAAGCCACCGCGCGTTTTCACGACGCCATGCTCCGCAGGAACTTAAGGGAATCGTTCAGCGGCGCCAGAGAATCCGGGATGGCCTCAGCTTCGACTACGTACCAGGCGACATCTTCGGCGGCGAGACAGTCGAGGACGTCTTTCCACGGAACCATCGGACCGCCGTCGGTGGGGGGCTCCCCCAGCGTTGCGGTGGCGGAAGGCACGTTCTCTTTCAAATGCACCGAATAGTGGCGGCCGCGGTATTTCTTCAGCAACGGCAGCAACCCGTCTCCGATTACGTGGAAGGAATTGCTCATGTCGATCTGCTGCTGGAGAAGCGGCGATGCCTCCGCGAAGATCGTGTCCCACGCCGTCACCCCGTTGAACTTCACTTTGAAGTGGTCGTAGGTAGTGTGGATGCCGACCTTGATGCCGTAGGGAACCGCCGCTTCCGCCGCAAGCGACATGTCCCTGCCGAACTGACGGTATTCCGCCTCGGTCTTGCAGAGCGCGTGCGGCGTCGTCACGGATTCAATCCCCGCCTCGGCGCAGAAATCTAGCGTACGCTTGAGTCCGTCGCCCTTAAGCTCCACGAAACCGTTGACGTGGGTACCCATGCCGGAGAGCCCGCCGTCGGCGAGATATTTGCGTATCTCCCTGGCGTCATGGTTGTCGTATCCGGCAAATTCGACGCCGTCGTAGCCGGCGGCTTTCAATCCGTCAAGGCACCACTCGGGCTTACGCCAGAATATCTTGTGGATTGAATACAGCTGCGCCGCGTACTTGTGGCCTGCACGGCGTCCGGCTGGATGTGCGCATCCGCCGGCGGCGGCAAAACCCGCAGCGGCGGCGAACGCCTCGAGAAACTGTCTGCGGTTAAAGTCCGTGGCCGCGATTCCTCGCGGAAAGTTCTTTCTGGATGAATTGTCGTCCATCGTGTTAATCCCTTCTTTTGTATCTATCACCGGTATTGTAGCATTTTTGACCCGGTGGGTTGGCGCGAAAACAGAAAAAAAGAAAAGCGCGGGGATGAAGCCCCGCGCTTTTTCTTTTTCCGTTTGCCTTACCGGTCAGGCGAGGACGGCGTCCTTCGCGACTTTCGCAACGCGGAACTTGACCACCTTCTTCGCGGCGATCTTGATCGTCTCGCCGGTCGCCGGGTTGCGGCCCATGCGCGCCTTGCGGTTGACCTTGATCAATTTACCCAGCCCCGGGAGCACGATGCCCTTCGAGCCTTTGGCGCCTTCGTAGGCGATCGCGAGGAACTTGTCGTACGCAGCGACAATCTGCTTCTTGCTGACGCCGGCGGCCTCCGCAAGAGCAGCCATGATTTCCGACTTGGTCGTAGGAACCTTTTTAGCCATTTTTTTTGATCCTTAGTTTTGTTTCATTTACCGCGCCCGGGAACCGTTCCCGTTCGCATGTTGCATAATTTACTATATTTTATCGGGGTTGACAAGGGGGGTAAATAAAAAAATTCAATATTCACAGGGGTGCAAACGGCATGACATGCGTCAAACCCCTGTATTTATTGGCCGAAATCAACTTCCGGCGGACGCCCTCAATTGAAAAAATTGTGTCTCTGGCGGCGCGGTGGCACCACCGATTGTGGCCTTCAGGCGACGGAAACGCCGTTCGCAATACATTTTATTGATGTTGCGCCCATCCGTTCGCACAACATGTTGAAGTCGTCGGAAGCGCATTCCGGGTGCGCCTCGGAGCATCTCGGATGGAATGCGCAGCCCTTCGGCCAATCGGTCGGCGGAGGTACGGTCCCCGGTATGTCGGCGAGCGGCGCGTCCTTCGGCGCGTCGAGCCGCGGCACAGCCGCGATTAGTCCGCGGGTGTACGGATGCCGCGGCGAATCAAGCACGTCGCGAACCGCTCCGCGCTCGACGATCTCCCCCGCGTACATGACGTTCACGTATTCGCTGTAGCGCGACACCAGCCCGAGGTTGTGGGTGATGAGCAGCACCGCCGTGCCGCGCTCGCCGGCGATTCCGGCGATCAGGTCGAGCACCTCCTTCTGCGTCGTCACGTCCAGCGCGGTCGTCGGTTCGTCGGCGATCAGCAGATCCGGGCGCTGCGCGAGCGCCATCGCGATCATCACCCGCTGCTGCTGCCCGCCGCTCAATTCGCACGGATATTTCGCGGCGGCCGCTTCTGGCAGCCCGACTCCGGCGAGCAGCCCGGCCACCATGCGCGCGGCGGGGCGCTGGCCGCGCCGGAGTTCCGTCCGCGGAATCCCCTCCGCGATCTGTGCGCCGACGCGCATCACCGGGTTGAGAGACTGCATCGGATTCTGGAACACGTAGGCGATGCGCGGCGAACCGGCGATTTCGCCGGATATTTCAGCGCGGTCGACCAGCCCCCCGACCGCCAGCGCGGTCAGTGATTTTCCGCAGCCGGATTCTCCGACCAGCGCGACGCGGCCTTGCTCCGGTATCGAAAACGAGACGTCCCTCACCGGCACCGAAAGCCGGCCGTCGACTTTGAACGCGACGCGCAGATGCCTGACTTCAAGCAGCACGTTTTTTCCCCATCGCCAGTTTCGAGGCGAGCAGATAGCCGGCGGCGAGCGCGGCCGCGCCGAGAATCACCCAGGGCAGATTCGCAATCGCGATCGTCTTGCCCTTCGTGCAGAGTTCGAGGTAGGAGATGTCGCCGGCCGTCCTGCCGAGCCACCAGCCGACGAGGGCGAGCACGGCGGTCCACAGCCCGGCGCCGAGACCGGTGAAGAGCGTGAAACTGCCGATGGGCATCTTCGCCACGCCCGCGGGTATCGAGATAAGCTGCCTGATCACCGGCACCAGGCGGCACACGAAAGTGGTCGCGGCGCCGTACCTGTTGAAGACCTCGCACGCCCTCGCCAGCGGTTCCGGTTTGATGAAGAACCATTTGCCGTATTTCTCCAGAAAAGGCTTGCCCGCCAGGAGCGCCAGATAGTAGTTCGCGTAAGCCCCCGCGATGGAACCGGCGACGCCCGCCGCGACCGCCGCGACGAGCGAAAGCACCGGCGGACCGGCGCCGAGTTCGCCCCGCGCAGCGAGAAACCCCGCCGGTATCATGACCACCTCGCTCGGGAACGGTATGAAACTCGATTCGACGGCCATGAACACGAAGATGAACGCCAGCCCCCATGTCGGCGCCAGCGCCGCCACCGAGTCGAGATGCGCGGCCAATGTCTCTAACATATCTGGTACTCCTTGTACAAATCTCTGTCGTACGGACGAGGAACCTCCATCACCGCCTCGCCGCCGCCGTCGCCGAAACGCCGCAGGGCGAGTTTCACGTTGCCGGAAAGCCGGTCGCTGCGGGAATACGCGCACACCAGCCCGAGAACCAGCCGCATGTCGTCCTTGACCGCCGCCGGCACCAGCGCGGTCGGGCCGGGCGCATTAACCGGTTGCACCGTGAGCCAGCCGGACGAAGCGTCTTCGGCGGCTTTTCTGAGCGTCGCGTTTTCCAGGCGGTCGCGCCCGAGGGCGACTCCGGAGCCGCCGGGCAGGCGGAACCTGCGCCCGGTGCTGAGCAGCTCCACGAGACGGCGGTCGCCCAGGCCTTCGTGGTCCATCAGATCTTTAAGCCTGCGGCAGAAGCCCGCCTCGGTGAGTTTGCACCCGCCCGCCGGCGAGGGGTAGTCGACGATGCCGAACTCCGCCGCGAGCGCGATCTGCCGTTCCCGGCCGCGTCCCGAAATGTCGAGCAGCGCGCCGCGGTCGATCAGCCCCTCCAGTTCGGGGACGGTCGGTTCGAGCAGCGCGGCGGAAAGCGGACGCACGAGCCGCCCTTTCATGCCGGAGCATTTTTCGACGATGCCGAGCGACTGGCGGTTCTGGCTCATCGGCCGCTGCCCCAGCACTTCGCCGGTGGCGACGAAATCGAAGCCGAGGCCGGCCATCAGTTCGCCGGCGCGGGCGATCATCGCCACGTGGCAGTCGATGCACGGGTTCATCGCGCCGCCGAAACCGTGCGGCGGGCCGCGCAGAAGCGCCAGTTCGTCGTCGGTGAAATCCACGACGTGCAGTTTAACCCCGAGGGCTCCGGCGGCCTTCTCCGCCGCATCGGAGGCGAAAAACGGCGTGGCGAACGCGACCCCCTCGACATAGGCGCCGGCGCGCTGCAGAACCCGCACCGCCAGCTGGCTGTCCAGCCCGCCGCTCATCAACGACAGCCCTCTGCCGCCCCCCGACATCAGAACTTGCGTTTGCGCGAAAGAATGAAGAACACCGCGCCGATGCCGGCCGCGAGCAGCCCCGAAATACCCATCACGATGGAAAAGGCGTGCGCGTGCTGCTGGAACGGCAGCCCGATGTTCATGCCGTAGAGCGACGCGATGAGCGTCGGCGCGGCGAGCATGATCGTCGCCGCGGTGAGGTACTTCATCACGTTGTTGAGGTTGTTGTTGATCAGCGAGGCGAACGTGTCGAGGGTGCCGTTGAGGATGTTCGCGTGAATCGTCGCTGTCTCGAGCGCCTGCTGGTATTCGACCATCGCGTCCTCCAGATAATCGCGGTCGTCCTCCGAAAGCGTCAGCTGCCGCGCCGTGTTCGCCCGCGCGAGCGCGATCGTGTCGGCCTTGAGCGACGTCGTGAAATAGACGAACGTCTTTTCGATCTGGAAAAGCCTGAGCAGCGCCTCGTTCGAAATCGACTCTCGCAGCTCGTCTTCGAGCACCGTCGTGCGCGAATGGATGTCGTTGATGTAGCGCAGAAACAGCACTCCCGCGTGCCACAGCAGACGGAAGGCGAACCGGTACGTGTCCGACGGCGGGCACACTCTGCGGATCTGGTCGAGAAACGCCCCGGTCACCGGGGTGTGGGCGCTGCACACCGTTATCACCGACTGTCTGTAGAAGATGATGCCGAGAGGCACGGTGCGGTACGAAGGCATGTCGCCGGGACTCTCCGGCGCCTCCGGCGTCGGCACGTGCACGATCAGCAGCGACGACTCATCGTCCCAGTCGAAACGGGGTCTTTCGCCGGCGTCGAGCGGGTCGGTGAGAAAATCGCGCGGCACCTTCGAATGCACCAGCACCGCTTCAAGCTCGGTGGTGGAGGGTTCGACGAGATTGATCCAGCATGACGACGCGAATTCGGGGGTCTCCTTGAGACCACCGCTCTCCCATTTGTAGACGGTCATCATGGCGATTACCCCCGTCGGCGGCGGTTTACCCGAGCTGGCTCAGGAAGCGCACGTCGTTCTCGTACAGCCAGCGGATGTCCGGAATGCCGTACTTGATCATCGCGATCCGTTCGACGCCGAAGCCGAACGCATAGCCGGAGACCTTCTCCGGATCGTAGCCCACGTGCTTGAACACGCGCGGGTCGACCATGCCCGCGCCGGCGACTTCGATCCAGCCGGACTGTTTGCAGACGGCGCACCCGGCGCCTTTGCAGAGGTGGCACGAGAAATCGACTTCCACCGACGGTTCGGTGAACGGGAAGAAGTGCGGACGGAACCTCACGGTGGCGCCGGCGCCCATCATCGACTTGGCGAAGTAGGCCAGCACCGACTTGAGGTCGGCGAGCGACACCGGCTTGTCGGGCAGGGTGTCGACGTACAGCCCCTCTATCTGGTGGAAGTTCGCGCTGTGGGTGGCGTCGGTCGTGTCCCGCCGGAAAGTCCGCCCCGGGCAGATCACCCTTATCGGCGGCTTGTTGGCCATCATCGTGCGGATCTGCACCGGCGAAGTCTGGGTTCTCAGCAGCAGGTCGTCGCCGAACCAGAACGTGTCGGCCCTGTCCTGCGAGGGGTGGTGGGGCGGGGTGTTGAGCGCGGTGAAATTGTTGAAGCGGTTCTCGATTTCGGGGCCGTCCGCCACGCTGAAACCGAGACGGCCGAAGATTTCCGCCGTTTCTTCCATGACCCGCGTGAGCGGATGTTTCACCCCGAGGCCGAACCAGCGGCCGGGCAGCGTGAGATCGGCTTCGACGCCGCGGTCGCCCTGCGCCGCGACGGAGCTTTTGCCGGCTATCGCCGCCGCCGCCGCCGACTTCCACTCCTGCACCGCCCTGCCGAACGCCGGACGCTCCTCTTTCGGAACGTCCTTCATCGCCTTGATAAGCGCCGTTATGATTCCGTTGCGCCCGATGTATTTGACGCGAAGCGCCTCGGCCGCCGCCGCATCCGCGACGGCGATTTCCGCCAGGCTGTCGGCCCTGGCTTTCTCGATTTCCGACAAAGTCATTTCTCGTCCCCCGAAATTGCTGCGAATTATACCATAAAAACCGCCCCTTCGGCAACCCACCCGTGCCGCGGAATTTGATATAATCCAACCATGGACAGACTTTCAGCCAATCAGGAAATCGCGAATTCGGTGACCCACGCAGTCGGCTCCCACCTCGGCGCTGCGATGTTGGCGCTGCTCGTCTGGAAAGGATCGGAGAGCGGCGTCGACGTCGGCTGGAAAGTCACCTCGGCCTCCGTCTTCGGCGCGACCGTGATTCTGCTTTACGCCATCTCCACGGCATACCACGCCGTCGTCCATCCGCCGGCCAAACGGGTGCTGCGCGTGCTGGACCACATGGCGATCTACTTTCTGATCGCCGGCAGCTACACGCCGTTCTGCCTCGTCACGCTGCGGCCCGAGCACCCCGGTCTCGGATGGAGCGTTTTCGGCGTTGAATGGGGCGCGGTCGCCGCGGGGATATTTTTCAAGCTCCGCACCGCCGGCCGGTTCCGGTACCTCTCCACCGGCGCCTACATGCTGATGGGCTGGGCCGCCGTCGCCGCCATCGTGCCGCTCGTGCGAACCCTCAGCGGGCTAGGCGTCATGTGGCTGGCCGTCGGCGGCGCGTCGTACACCGTCGGCTGCGTGTTCTATCTCTGGAAGTCCCTGCCGTATTCGCACATGATATGGCATCTGTTCGTCCTCGCCGGGACGGTCTGCCATTTCTTCTGCGTGCTGTGGTACGTGATGTGACGGCGCGGGCCTCACATCGCCGCCGCCAGCGCCGCGCCGAACTCGGAGCATTTCACTTCGGTCGCGCCTTCCATCTGCCGCGCGAAATCGTAAGTGACCGTCTTCGCCGCGATCACCGAATCCATCGCCGCGAGTATCTTGTCCGCCGCTTCGGTCCAGCCCATGTAGCGGAGCATCATCTCCCCCGAAAGTATCAGCGAGCCGGGGTTCACCTTGTCGAGCCCCGCGTATTTCGGCGCCGTGCCGTGAGTCGCCTCGAAGACGGCGACGCCGGTCTGGTAGTTGATGTTCGCGCCGGGCGCGATGCCGATGCCGCCGACGGTCGCCGCCAGCGCGTCCGAGACGTAGTCGCCGTTCAGGTTCAACGTCGCAATCACGTCGTATTCCGCCGGACGCGTCAGAATCTGCTGCAGAAAAGCGTCGCAGATGCAGTCCTTGACGACGATCGCGCGGCCCGTCTTCGGGTTTTTGAACTCGCACCAGGGCCCCCTGTCGATCGCCACCGCACCGTATTCGCGCTTCGCCAGCGCGTAGCCCCAGTCGCGGAAGGCGCCCTCGGTGAACTTCTGGATGTTCCCCTTGTGCACCAGCGTAACCGACTTTCTGTCGTTCGCGACGGCGTAGTCGAGCGCCGCCCGGACGAGCCGCTCGGTTCCCTCCAGCGAAACCGGCTTGATGCCGATTGACGCGGTCGCCGGAAAGCGTATCTTCTTCACGCCCATCTCCCCGATCAGGAAATTCTTCACCTTTTCAACCTCGGGCGTGCCGTTCATCCACTCGATTCCGGCGTAAATGTCTTCGGTGTTCTCCCTGAATATCACCATGTCGGTGAGTTCGGGACGCTTCACCGGCGAAGGCACACCTTTGAACCAGCGCACCGGCCTGAGGCACACGTACAGGTCGAGCGCCTGGCGCATCTGCACGTTGATCGAGCGTATCCCGCCGCCGACCGGGGTGGTCAGGGGACCCTTGACCGACACCAGACATTCGCGGCACGCCTCCAGCGTCTCCCGCGGCAGCCACTCCCCGGTGCTCTTGAACGCCTTCTCGCCGGCGAAGACCTCCTTCCATTCAATCCGCCGCGAGCCTCCGTACGCCTTCTCCACCGCGGCGTTCCACACGGTCACCGCCGCCCGCGTGATGTCCGGCCCCGTGCCGTCGCCCTCTATGTACGGGATCACCGGGTTGTCGGGCACTTTCAGCGCCCCGTTTGCCATCGTAATCTTTTCCGCCATGTCGGAACCTTTCCTTGGTTGAAGCCGGCGACGGGGCGCTGTCACGCCTCCACCAGCAGATCATTTCGGTACATCGCCCTTACCGCGTCGCAGTCGAGCGTGTGCCCGGCTCGGTAACTGACCACCGTGCCGCAGAAGCGGTGTTCGCCGGTCAGCGCAAGCGCCGCGGTCAAGTCGAGCGCGGCCCGGTGCCAGACCGGCTCGAGAAACTTGTCGCCCTTCTGAAAGCGCGGTTCGTTGTGGAACCGCCGCCTGCCGTGGATAAGAATGTTGCTTTCGTTGTAGCCCCAGTTGCGCGTCGCCGCGAACAGTTTGCCGACCGTCTTGGCCAGCAGATACTGACGGTAGGTCGCGTTGGTGCGCGCCAGCGACGCGTACTCGAAAATCTCCGGCGTCATGTCGAACACGACGCGCTGGTCGCCGATCACCGAGTTCCAGGAAATCGCGCAGTCGATGCGCAGTGCGCGCCCGCCGCCCTCCGCCGGCAGGAAAAGCAGAAAATCGCCGCGGTCGCCGCCGAATGCCAGAGGCTCCTTCACCGTCACGTAAACCGCCTTTTCAGCCGTGTCCGCCAATCCGGCGTTCTCCACCGCCTTGATGAGCGGCAGCGACGACTGGTCGAACAGCGGCGGATCGCCCGAATTCACCTTGAGCAGAACGTCGTCGAGCCCCAGCCCGCATTTCAACGCGATGATGTGTTCGACCATGCGCAGATAATTGCGCTGCGAACCGGACCGCAGCACCAGGTTGCGCACGCTGGTCCACAGATTCGCAATGTCAACCTTCGTGTCAAGCTGCTCGGGCTGGTCCATGCGGCGTATCCACCACCCCGGTTTGCCGCTCGGCGCGAACGTCAGCGTCTGCCGCGATTTGCCGTAGAACGTGCCGACGCCGGCCACCTTCGCCTCGCCTGCCAGCGTCCGCCGGTTCTCGGAATAAAAAGAAACACCCTCCGCCGCCGGGCGGAATTCGTCTATCTCCTGATTTTTGAAAGCGTCATACGCCGTGCCAATCGCCGCGGCGCTGCCCATCACAATCCTGCCGATTTTGTAATCAGGCCTGTAGCAGGGCTCGTCCATGCTCGCTTTCACCGGGAAAACGAACGGAACACCCACACCGGGCGGATGCTCCGTCGATTCGCCGTGCGCCGCCCCGTCTTACTGCGCGGGGGCAGCGCTTTCGTCGCCGTAACCCTTGCTCTTCAGGTAATCGACAACCTTGCCGACCGTGGTGAGTTTCTCGGCGTCCTCTTCTGGAATCGCCGCGCCGAACTCCTCCTCGAACGCCATGATCAACTCGACGCTGTCGAGCGAATCAGCCCCGAGATCGTCGATGAACGAAGCCTCGGGCGTGACCTGTTCGGCATTAACGCCGAGCTGTTCGACGATAATGTCTTTCACGCGATCTTCAAGCTTTCCTGCTGCCATAGTATGGTACTCCTTCGTGTTTTAATGCCGCTATTTTATCATATTGCCGCTCACCGCGCAAGGGGGTGGCGCCGAAAACGGCGGCGCCCCCCTCGCGGGTGCGCAGGCTGGGGAACGTCCGCTCCACTCCGCCGGGCGGGAACGCCCCGCGAAAAATCCCGGACAGTCCACGTGACGGGCGCGGGTTCGCCGCCCATCGGCTTTTCGCCTTTGAAGTCGAAGCCGATTCTGGAATCTGCGATGAGCCTGCGGCCGCGTACACGCGCGTCAAATCACCTGAACGCTTCGCACACCGGCCGGCCGGTGCAGATCTGGGGCAGTTTCAGCCCCAGCAAATAAGCCATCGTCGCGCCGATGTCGTAGGAGAACGTGGCGCTCTTTATCTCGTGGCCGCTTTTCACACCCTTGCCCCAGATGATCAACGGCTTGTCCATCTCGAGTTCCGTGGCGCCGCCGTGGCCTTTATTCACGCCGCCGTGGTCGGAACTCACGATCACCACCGACTCGTCGGTCATCCCGGCCTCGTCCAGCGCCTTGAGCACCTTGCCGATTTCAGCGTCGGCCCTCTCAACAGCCGTCTGGTACTCCGGGGTTCCGTAGCCGAAACGGTGGCCCTGCGCGTCCGGGTAGTCGTAGACGAACGACATGAGGCGCGGCTTGTTCTTCTTCATGAAGTCAATTCCGGCGTCGGCGCACTGGTTCGTGCGCAGCGTGAAGTCGCAGACGCTCAGGTCGATCACGTGCGCCATACCGCCCCACTCGTACACGTAGCCGAGTTTCGCCGCCGGTTCCGCCGCGCGGCAGAGCGCGTAGACGTCGGGGAACTTTCCGGAAGGCAGCGTGTAGAGCGGCTTGAACACGCTGTTCGTCGTGTTCCAGTTGATGTAGCCGTGCTGCTCGCTGCCCGCCGCCATGTAAATGCTCGCCCAGTTCGCCGCGCTCGACGAAGGCAGCATGCTGCGGTTGTGCAACGTCCACGCGCCTTCCGCCATCATCCGGCGCATGTTGGGTATTTTGAGATTCTCCTTGAAATACGCGCCGCCCATCCCGTCGAACGCCACGAAGACGACGTGCTTGACGCGGGGGGCGCAGACGCAGGCCGCTTTCGCCCCGCACGCGCAGACGGAATCACCGGCGCATTTGCAGCCGCTCGTGGCGCAGCCCGCGAAACAGGCCGCCGCCGCCGCCAGAACCGACATTCTCAGAGTCCATTTCTTCATCTGTTTTCCTTTCTTTGTTGTCCGTTTGCGTGTTGTTTCGAAAACTCATTTGCCGGCGGCGGCCGGCTCCGTCTCTATCAGCCATACCGCGCTGTCGCCGACGTTGCGCGGTATGTACAGCTGCTCCCTGTCGGCGTGCCACACCCAGCCCTGCGTCTCTTCGAGATCGTGCACCGGATCGACCGTCTTCACCGAAACCGGCTTCACCCCGCCCTTCAAGATGATTTTCGGCTCCCGGTCGGTGCGCAGCGCCGCCATCAGCACTCTTCCGCGCCCGGTCGCCTTCTCCTTTGAAGCGAGCACGTACCAGTTCTCCGCCGGCGTCGTCGCCGCCGCCACCCGCACGTCGCCGTGCAGCAGCTGCGCGAACGCCAGCATCGAATAATAACTCGGGTATGGCTGCCGGTACCTGTCGAACAGCCCCCACGAGCCGCACTTCATCCCGTAATAGAACATGTAATCCACCGGCGCGTCCTGCATTCTGATCAGCACCGCCGCGGTGAACGCCGACGAATCGTACCCCGTCAGCTGCCGGTTCCACTCCCGCGCGTGACGCGGCGACGGGCCCGACGAATGCCACGCCCATCCGAGCGGCCCCCAGTGCCATTCGGCTATGGCGATTTCGGTCTTGCCGTACCCGTTGCCGTCAAGCAGTTTGCGCACCGTCTCCACCTGTTCCGCGTAAGTCTCCGGCCGGCGCGTGTAACTCGTGAAGGCGCAGTAGTCGAGCGGCAGGCTGTTCGTCGCGCAGAACTCCACGAATTCCTTCATCAAATGCACCCCTCCCGTCTGCGGACCGCCGATCTTTATATTCGGAAACTGCTTCTTGATGTGCAGCGACGCCGCTTTGTAAAGCGGCAGATATATTTCCCTGAACGGATTCGGGGCGCCGGTCAGCAGCATCGGGTTGCAGTTCGGCTCCTCCCAGATCGTCCAGTAGCGGATGTCCCACTTGAAGCCGTCCGCCCAGCCTTCATTGTAGTGGCGGATTATGTGGCAGCAGATTTCCGCCCACTTTTCGTAGTCCGGCGGAGGCTTCACGAGGTAGACCTTGGGCGAATGTTCTATCGATTCGCCGAGCCGGAATTCGATCTTCGCCCCGGAATCGACAATCTGCTTCAAATAGTCGTCGGTCGGGCCGAAGTTGTAGTTTTCTGCCTTGGCCGGGTCGGCGCTGAAAACCGGGAAGATGCGGCGGACGTCGACGAGTTGCAGCCCGGGGTTTTCCAGCGCCGCGTCGTGCAGGCGGTAAAACGGTATTTCCAGCTTTAGCACCATGTCGTTGATGGAGTTCAGCCGGGCGTTCGAAAGCGGGGTGGCGTTGCAGACGCCGTTGAGCCTCTTGAGTTTGCCGGTTTCACGGGCGAAATCGACGGTGAAAGGCGCCAACTGCGCACAGGCGGCTGCGGCGGCCAGCGCGCACGCGGCGGAAATCTGTATTTTCTTCATTTCGGTCTTTCTTCTTTTACTTGGTTCAACCATTATATCAAAAAAACACCTCCGCGGACAAAAGCGTTCCGCGCGGCCGCTCGATCAGCGCTGCTTGACGAACGCACGGACGCCGAAGGCGAGCACCGCGGCCGGCGGCAGCACCGCCGCCGGTATCGGCGGGAACCATCCGTTCTTCGCAACCACCATCATCGCGATCGTCAACCCGTAGTAGGCGAAATACATGGCGAGCGCGCCAAGTATGCCCTTGAACACGCTCTGCCGCCCGGAGGCGATGCCAGCCGGTATCGCGAACAGCGTTATGATGACGCACGCCCAGGGCGACATGATCTGCGCCCACGTGTCGTAGACGCAGTCGCGCCGCGTCTCCGCCGTGAGATTCGGGTGGGTCCGCAGATACCTGAAACGGTCGGAGACCGAATTGAAACGCCAGGGGCGGTTCTGCGTCATGAAGTCGACCGGCCGCTCGCTGAATTCAGGAAAGCACCTCAGCGTCAGCGCGTCGAGTTCCGGCACGGGCGTCGCGATTTCCTGCCCGAGCGAGTCGTAATGCTGCATCGCCGGATTCGAAAACCACCACTCGCCGTCGAGGAAATCGGCACGTTCGGCGGATACGTTGAACAGCCTCGCGCCACCGTCCGGCCGGTCGACCGAGACGTGGACGCCCCGGAGATGCTCCCCGTCGCCGTCCAGCAGCTCGTTGACGTTCCAGATGCGGCTCTGGGCGGCGTTGCGGAACACGATGTTGTCGGCCTTGTCGAACATCTCCTGGTCGAACTGGACGGTTTTCATCTGCGCCGCCCAGTGGGCGCGGGACGGCACGAACACTTCGTTCACGTAGACGACGAGACCGCTCATCACCAGCGAGACCGCGAGCAGCGGCTTGACGATCGCGATGAAGCTCACCCCGCTCGCCCGCATCGCCACTATTTCTGAATGGCGGCAGAAACTCCACATCGTGTACAGCGTGGCGAGCATCAGCGCCGCCGGCACGATGTAGTGGAAGTAGGGCGCGAGATAGCCGCAAAAATACATCACCGCGTCCCCGAAGGAAATATGCGCGTTGCGCATGCGCGAGAAGGAGCCGAACAGGTCGAAGAGCACGTAAATCGAGACGAACCCGGTCAGGCAGTAGAAAAGCGGAATCAGAAATTCCCGCAGAACGTATCTTGTGAGTATTTTCATCTTCCCGTCGCGCTAAAACCCTTCATCTGCGGCCGAGTTTCCGGTCGATGGCCAGCTCCGCGTTCCACTCGGCGGGGATAGTCTCAGCCACGGCGGCGGCGGCAAAAGGCAGTTTGAAAAAGCCTTCGTAAGCCTCCGGCCCGTTGATGCCCTTGATTGAAAAGGCGACTTCCTTCGCCGACGCCGACACGCGGCCGGTGAACTCGACGCTGCCGCCGGCGTAGAGGTTGCGCAACAGCCGCGGATACGCCTCGGCCTGCGAATTCGAGGCGAAGACGACGCGCAGGTCGCTCAGAACCGGGTCGCGGAAGCGTTCCGAAAGCCCTTCCATGCCGGAGCCGGCGTCCCACCGCCACCATCCGTCGAAGATGAAGCTTTCGCCGCGGTTGCCGCGGGTCAGCACGTCGATGAGCTCGCGGTTGGCGGAAGATTTCACCCCGTACATGTAGACCGAAACGAGCCCGTCGTTCAACGCGGTGAACTTCGAGAGAATCTCCGCGGTGTCGCTGACGCCGTAGTTGGCGTCGCCGTCGGTGACGACCATGGCGATGAGCGGGCGTTTCGGGTCGCGCGGCAGGGTGAGCACCGAACTGATGGTGGAGAACACGTCGGTTCTGCCGTGCGCGGTCTGCCGCGAGAGCCATTTGTCGCCCGCCTCGAAACTCTCCGCGTCGCACTCGCGCCAGTTGCGGAAGGCGTAGGAGAACGCATTGCGGAAGACCACGAGGTTGAACCGGTCGCCGGTGTTGGTGCATGAGCGCAGAATCCCCCGCGCCGCCTTGCGGCAGCTGCCGAACCGGTCCTTGCCGATCGAGCCGGAACCGTCGATGATCATCACCACGTCTTTGGGCACGGTCTTGAGCGGCGACGACGGTTTTTGCGTCATCACCACCTTGAAATACCGCCAGCCGCCCGACGTCGCCGTCTTCATCTCGATGTTCACGCACTTGGTGAGATCCGCCGCGGTCACCGAATCCACCAGCCGCCTGACCGCGGCCTTCTCTTCGATGACGATTTTCTCGTCCACCTTCTCGTAGACTTCCCTGGCGGGGGTGAACTTCACCCGATCTTCGCCCTCTTTGTCGGACCCCGCTTTTTTCACCGGCAGAAAAACCGAAGCGGGCGCCCTGCCCGGCGACTCCACGAGCAGCGGCGAGGCTTCTTTGACGACTTCGGGCATCTTCATCGAGAACTCGGGCTTCTCCGTTTTCTCATTCGCCATGTCCGGCGTCTCTATGCGGGTGATCGGCATCACGGCGGTGACCGCGCCCGAACCGACGCCGACCGGCTTGGCGTCCATCACCGGCACCGCGGCGGACACCTTGACGCTGGGTTCCGGCACTTCCAGCTCCGGCATGTCGACTTCGGGTATCGACGAAGAAGGCGCCTCGGCCATCGGCGCGGACCTCTCCCCCTCGACGGCGGGGGCGTCTTTTCTCGCCTTGAGATCGTCGACTTCGTCGATGCTTACCGGATCCGGCCGCGGGGGCTTTTCGACGACGTGCATGGCGACCCGGCGGTGGGCCTTGATTTCGGCGGGAACGACTCTCGTCATGACCTGCGGCTCCACGAGCACCATCAGGCCGACGTGCACCACGACGGACACGACGAGGGCGATCAGCACCGCCTCTTCGCTGCGTTCGCCCGTCATTCCTTCGCCTCCGGATGGGCGTCGATAATCTTTTTCGCCTCGGCGCAGATCCGTTCGTCGTCGAAAAGCGAAGTCACCACCGTGGCGTAGGCCACGGCGGACTTCCAGTCGCCCTTGGCGCCGGCGTTTCTGGCGAGCGTCAGATAGGCGAAGGCGCGGGCCCGCGCGTCGGACGCGTTGAGGGCGATGGCGTTTTTGAGGGTTTTGTCGGCCGCGTCGAATTCGCCCGCGCGGAATTCAAGGACGCCGAGATGGACGGCCGCGGACGCCGCCTCGTCGGTTTTGGCCGGCTCGGCCAGGCATTTGCGGAAGGCCTCGATCGCCGCGGTGTACGCCTTTTTGCCCTCCTCGCAGACGCCGAGCAGCGACCAGCCCGCCTGCCGCCATTCCGGCGAATCGCTCTTGACGAGCGCCCTGGCGCAGATTTCGGCCTCTTCGCCGCCGAGCAGCTTGCCGACGGCGAGAATGCGCGCCGCGCTCATCCGGTCGCAGGCGCCTTCTTTCACAAGCGCCGCGTACGCGGTTTTCGCCTTCTCGGTTCTGCCGCCGCGGTAGTCGTAATCGGCTATCATCAGCTTCGCCTCGCGGGTTTCGTCGAGGCCGAGCCCGGCGTCCACCGCCTGCGCGAGCAGTTCGGCGCCCTTCGCCTCGTGCCCGAGTTTGACGGCGGCGACGCCGCGCCAGTACAGCGCCGACGCCCTGCGCTTGCCCAGCTTGCCCGAGGCGAGCGCCTCCGCGAGCGAAAGCTCCGCCGCAGACCAGTTGCCTTTGCGCGCGTCGATCATCGCCTTGCGGTACATCGCCTCGGCCGCTTCGTCGCTGCCGGGGAATTTCTCCGCGATGAGCACGTACTCGGCCACCGCCTCGGCCTGCTTGCCGGCCTTCTCGTAGGCCCAAGCCAGCCGCAGCTGGTCCGACGCCAGTCTGGAAAGCGTGAAACCGCGCCTCGCGCTCTCGATGATCCGCGCGGTGTCGTTCGTCTTCTGCGCGGCGTCGAACTCTATCCGCGCGATCGGCAGCTCCGCGTCGGCGCGGTACCGGCCTCCGGGGTAGTCTTCGAGATACTTTCTGAAAAGGCCGAGCGCCCTGTCGTTGTCGCCCGTCGAATAGGCGCAGGCCGCCTTGATGTAGGCGAGATCGTCGGTGTCGCCGTTGCCGCACGCCGCCGCCGCGTCGGCGTACCGGCCCTCCATGAAGTCGCACCACGCCGACATCGAACGCGATTCGTTGTAGTGTTCCCCCTTGGGGAAAAGCTTGCGGTATCTGCGGAAAAGGCTCCCCGCCTCGCCGTATTTTTTCTCGCGGTAGCTCTGGATCGCCGCCAGATACAGCGCCTCGTCGGCGAGAGCCCCGCCGCCGAACGCGATGCCCAGCAGCACCTCAACCCCCTTGCGCCGCTGCGCCGGGTCCTCCGAGGCGTTGAGCAGCGAGCCGTATTTGAGATTGGCGTAAGGGGCGTACTTGCCCTTCGGCGCGAGCTTCACGCACTTCGAGAGAAGCTCCGCGTCGGATGTTTCGGAGCCGAGGTGGTAAAGCGCCGCGGTGCGGATTTCGGGGTCGATGCGGTCGGTGTCGAGCTCGGCGAGCATCCGGCGCCGCTCCAGGCCCTTCAAGCCCATCGCGTGCATGAACCGCGCCCGGGCGGCGTGCTTGGAGTCGGGGTACTTGGTGTAAAGCTCGGAATACCCCTTGAGCGCCGCGTCGTTCCTGCCCAGCACGCGGTCGCATTCGGCGATTCTGAAAAGTATTTCGTCCGCCTTGACCCCCTCCTGCCCCACGAGAGTGCGGTACTCCGCCGCGGCGTCCTCGTATTTGCGGTTGTTGAAGAGACGGTCGGCCATCGCCAACCGGTCGGACGGCAGCACGGTGATGGCGAGGATCAGCGCGGCGGCGGTCATTTCTTCACCGCCGGCTCGGACGCCGCCCCGCTCGTGGCCAGCGAGAAGTTCCACACGTCGGCGCCGCGGCAGGTGTCGATCACCCCCACGAGCGTGTCGTAGCGCACTTCCTTGTCGGCCCTGATTATCACCGGCTGGCCGGGATAGAACTTCGAAATCCGCGCCAGCCGCCTCTGAAGCTCGTCCAGCGGGAGCTGTTTGCCGTTCACCACCACCTTGCCGTCTTTGAACACGTTGACGACGATTTCACCGGGCAGCCGGTCGGGCTCCTCCGACGTCGCCGCGGTCGGCAGTTTTATGGAGATTTCGTTCTCCCACTGCGAAAAAACGCTCACCGTCACGAAAAAGCACAGCAGCAGAAAGATGACGTCGAGCATCGACGTCAGCGACAGCTGCGGTGCGCGCGACTTCGTCCTGACCCGTAATTTCATCAGACGCGCTCCTCGATTTCGGCGATGCGCTTGAGCGCCCGGCGGCGGAATATCGCGTGGAACGCCAGCGCCGGTATGGCGACCACCAGCCCGAAAATCGTGGTGACGATCGCCTGCGAAACGCCCTGCGCCAGCACGACCGGCTTCGCCCCCGCCGCCACGTCGGAGGCGATGCCGCCGAACGCCTGGAACATGCCGAGCACCGTGCCCAGCAGCCCCACCAGCGGCGCGATCGCCGCGATGTCCGCCAGCCAGTCGACCGACGCCATCATCGATTCGGCGATCCGCCCGCCCTCCGCTTCGGGGTCCCTCGCGGCGCGTATGCGCGCGACGGCGTCGGGCACGCACACCCCGGTGCGCTGGGCGTACCAGAGGTAGATCACCACCGCCAGCGCCATCACCGACAGAAACGCCAGCACCCACATCAGGGGGCCGCCGTAATTCCACGCCTGTCCGAACGTTATCGCATTCATCGCTTCATCGCCTTTCTGATCGATTCGATCATGATTTCAGGTTGGTCCAGCCCGGCAACCGCTTTTTCCATCGGGCAACCGCCGGTTTTGTCGTTGTTCAAAATCATATCTACGGTTTTCTCGGCCGTGAGCTCGATCCCGCGCTGCGACAGAATGTCGGCCGCCCCTTTGGCGGCCAGCATGGTGTGGACTTTTCTGGCGCCGCCGCACGCGCACACCGCCGCGGCGGCGCGTCCGACGACCTTGTCCATCACCACCGCCCGCCGCAGCTTCCCCGCGTCCATCAGCCGCAGCAGGGGGCCGATGCCGCGGCCTTCCTCCACCCCGACGATAACCCCGTCGCGCGCGGCGACCGCCGCCGCGCCGCCCTCGATGCGGCTGCGCATCTCCGCGAGCAGGTCAACCTCCGAAATCGGGTTGACCACCCGCTGCTCCGAGAGCCCCTTCACGTAAATCGCCGGCATCGGCCGCGCCGGGCACACGTGTTCGCACGCCCCGCACCCGACGCACTTGTCGCGGTCGACCACCGGGAAGCCCTTCACCAGGTGTATCGCCTGCACCGGGCACTTGCGCACGCAGGCCGTGCACCGGTCGCCGTTCACGGTCCGCACGCACAGGTCTTTCTTCCACACCGCGTAACCCATGTGCACGTTGAGCCGCTGCTCTCGCTGGAGCGGGTTTAACGCCCGCTCGGGGCAGACTTCGCCGCATCTCACGCAGTCGGTTATGCAGTACCCGCGCCTGAAACTCATGTACGGCTGGCCGAAATCGCGGAACCCCGCCGACGGCTCCAGGCACCCGCCCGGGCAGTTTGAAACGCACAGCTGGCAGCCGACGCACTTGAGGCCGAACGAGCGCGCGTCCGCCGCGCCTGGCGGCAGCACCGCGCAGCCGCGGTCGGGCACCCCCGGCGGCGAAACCGGCGAGAAACCCCCGTCGGTGAGCTTGTCGTCCACCGGCAGCTTCTCCGCGACCGCCAGCGCCGCCACGCCCTTG